>JAICXX010000090.1 GCA_025934485.1 Chitinophagaceae bacterium | reverse complement strand
TTTCAGCCGATCCGATTGCGCGGTGGGAAACAAAAACCTCATTCGACAGAGGACCTTTATAAGATCACGAGAGCATTTCGGCTGCGCGAAAGAACGGCAAATATGCCCGGCTGGACCATTGAGTGGAAACCCTGGAACACGAAAAGATTAGGCAACCAGATCTGGCCGGAGGACATTTCTGTTGTCACGGAAGAGGATTACCTGTTTTTGTTGAACAAAGAAGCGGAGGTTTTCTCCTTTCGTTCAACGGTTGGTGAGATCGTCGCATGGAAACCGGTTGTCCGGGATTGGCTCGCTGAAAACATATTTATGGTGTTGAGACAACCGGACAGTTGGAAAGACATCCGCGTCACGGTCGATTTCTTCCTTGACCATGATGTTTCTGCCTTCTACAGGCGAAGTCTTCCGATCCCCGTTCACAGCAAATTCTTCGAGCAAAATAGGCAAGTGATCCATTCGCTGCTCGCCTACATCGACCCGCAACGTTTTCCCAAAGACGGACGAGATCTCGAAGAAGTGGCGTCGCTGATGCAACTGCCCCACCTCTATCCGATCCGCTGGTTGGATGAGCAGCTCCCGTTCCTGTATACTGCCGGTCTGGATATTTTGGCCCTTCCCTATCAACAGCTTTTAAAAACCTACTGGCCCGTCGAAGAGATCTGGGTAGTGGAAAACGAAACCAATTTATATCTCCTGCCGCAAAGAAAAGGAGCCTTGGCCATTTTTGCCAAAGGTAAAGCGCTACATAATCTAAAGAATATATCATTTTTCGCTTCTGCGCGCATTTTTTACTGGGGTGACCTGGATGAGGACGGCTTTGAGATGCTTGACCAATTCAGGCAATATTATGATCATACCCGGAGCATCCTCATGGATGAAAAAACCGTGGTACACCATAAGTCCTATCTCCATACCATGCCTTTCAGGCATAATCAGAATCTTGAATGGCTGACGGCGGAAGAAAAGGCGGCCTACCGGTATCTTTGGACCGCGCAGGGTAGGGTCGAGCAGGAAAAATTGGAACAACAATATGTCCAGCAATATATTAGAAATATAGATCGATACTATTGTTAATAACTAGCGACTAACCTGGTTTTTGTCTACTTTTATTGGGATGAAGTCGCTGGGTTTATTGGTACTGGGTTTGTTGGCTGCCACTACAACCGTGTTCGCACAGGTCGGAGCGGACTCCAGCTTTTCGCTTTATTTCAATAGCGGGCTGAGCTTTACGCATGCCAACGATCCACATATCAACCGCTGGCTAAAAACCTACGGCTATCCCACCGAACCGCATGTCCCGACCAGTGTCAATTTCGAGCTGGCGGCAACGCCGGCCAACAGCCGGATGCTCTACGCGGTCAAGATATCCACCATCAATACAGGAGGGAATTTCAGTTCCTTCAAGGCATTGTTGGGCGCCTATTACGCATTTGTCAAACAACGGTCTTTCCTATTCTTTGCCGGGGGTATGGTGGGGTTGCGGGGAGATATCGTTACGCTCGATGGCAATGTTCCGCCGGAATACAAGGAGATGGCCGCTTCGCATCCCGAACCGCTGGCCCTGCGCCGCAGGGGCCTTGCCCTCGAGCCGGGTGTACGGCTATTTTGGTATCCCGTGCATCTCCACAGCGTGCAGCTGGGGCTTTATGGCGGACTGGGGTATGATGTGGATTTCAACTCCCGCTGGAAGCTGGGCTATTATAGTAATAATCATGGGAAGTACAGTCATTTCCGGGGGCTTGGAAAACCCAACGATCAAAAGCGGGTCTCCGAATATGGGATCTGTTTTAGCGCTGGCTTGAGTTTCCGGATCAATCTCCATTAGCGGCCCGCCGCCGTGCATCGCGCTCATCCGCCGCCGGCTCACCCGCTTAACGCCCAATCACCAATTCGCGGCTTTCCCGGCTGCCGTCCTGAGCGGCAACTTGAAGGATATATACTCCGGCAGCATAGGTGCTTACGCGGAAAGAAACCGTCGTCCCGGCGCCGGCAGTGACGTTCTGCATCTGCATAACCTGGCCGCCAAGGCTGATGAGCCGGACGCTGACGGTCTCACCGTTCTGGAGGGCGCTGCCGAGAGAAACATTTACGTAGTCACGGGCGGGGTTGGGGAAGAACGTGATAGCGCCGATGGTCGCAGTGCGGATGACCGTTACCACAGAATACGTAAAGCTGTTGTCGATGTCGACCAGCTGCAAGCGGTAGAAGTTGTTGCCGCTTAACGGATGCCCGTCGATAAACGAGTAGGCGGTGGTGATAGCGCTGTTGCCTTTGGCCTGTATCGTCGCGAGATCATCCCAATTCTCCCCGTCGGCGCTACGCTGGATAGTGATATGACTGGAGTTCACTTCCATTGCCGTATTCCAGTCGAGCGTGATCGTCTTGTCGTTATCGAGGGCGGCGGTGAAATCTTCAAGGATGATGGGCAGGGGCAACCCGGTGACAGCGCCTGATGAGCCAATGATCGAAGGACCATAGACAAAGGGGTTAGCGCAGCTATGCGGGTGACCGGAACCACAGCTTATCGAGTTGTTCTGCGTGGAATTCGACTTTGATGCATGGCCGTTAGCGTTGACCGAAGGATAGTAGGTATAATTTGCCCAGTTCGAATAATAGTTATTATCGTTGCCAAGGGTAACGGAAGACTTGTCATAAAGTGTCAACGTGGGCCCGCTGACGATAAAGCTCGACGTGCTGGTCTGGCTGCCGTTACCGACATTGATCTGGCTCTTGGTCATCAGGTTGATCTGGGTGCTTGCGCCACCATTGGTGGTCATAACGGAGGCATCGTACAAGTTGATGGTACTGGCGGTAAGGTCGACTTCGTAACTCGTGGTAATGGTAGCGTTATTGTTAAAGGTAAACGTCGTGTTCGTGAGCGAAAGCGGTGCGTTGACCGTAACCGTTGCATTGCCGTAGACATCGAGGGCCGTAGAATGGAAATAAGTGGTGGTCTGGGCGCCGGAATACTGCAGGTTAATGGCCTGGTTGTTGTCGGTGATCGACCCACCGTTGATGGTACAGTTCATACAGGTGACGCTCTGGTCGATCGTCAAAATTGCATTATTGGCGATAGTGATCGTACAATTGATACAGGTGGTTGGGATCGAGGCCGACCAATTAGCATTGGCGGAGATGGTATAAGTCTTCTGGGCAAAAGCGGATATCGAGATCAGCGTCATCAGAAACAAGGTATAGATACTACGTGTCATGCTCTTCGATTTAGGGTACTAGGATGCCAGGTATATTACCAAGGCGATGCCAGTCTATAATCCCTTATAAATCAGAAGAGAATGAAATCGTGTTGATCGTACGCATTCCGGTTTTAGGACGGCGTTCCCGATTTGGGTTGTTTTTCCAGAATAACGGCGGCCTCCCTTTCATGGCCATTTTTCCTGTTGGCCTTTTCGGAGATCAATTCGGCCACGAGGGAGGTCCAGCCGGTTTGGTGGCTGGCGCCGAGGCCATGACAATCGTCGCCGTGAAAATATTCGTAGAACAGCAGCAAGTGTTCGTTCCCGGGTTTTTGGTAGAAGTAATTGTATTTCCCGTGTGCAGGGCGCCGGCCGGCTTTGTCCTTTTTAAAAAGACTTATCACGCGATCCGTGAGTTTGTCGGCCACAGCTTCCAGCGTAAGCTTTTGACCGGAGCCTGCTGGGTATTCCACCAGGAGGCCGTCGCCATAGAATTTCCCATACTGCCGGATGCTTCGAATGATGAGGTAGTTGATGGGGATCCACACCGGTCCGCGCCAGTTCGAATTGCCGCCGAAGAAATCGGAGGTGGAGTCACCCGGATCGTATTTGATGTTATAGTCGATCCCGCCGATGTTGATGGTGTAAGGATGTTTCTCGTGGTATTTGGAGAGGGCGCGGATGCCTCCGGGGGAGAGGAATTCCGCCTCGTTGAGCAGTCGCTCCAGGAGATAGATGAGTCGTTTTTGCGGGACGAGCGAAAGCAGGATCTGCTCGCCGTCGCTGTGTTCTTCGTTTGGCCAGTACCGTTTGTTCTTCAGCCTATAGTTCTCGAACCAGGTGATCCGTTTTTTGAAATCTCCCAGTTTGTAGAGCATTTTCTTTTCGATGATCGAGACGGCGAAAAGGGTCGTCAGGCCTACGATGGATTGGATCCGTAACTGCACGGGTGAGCCGCCGATAGAAAGCGTATCGTAGAAAAAGTGATCTTCTTCATTCCACATACCCTGCTCGTTGAGCGCTTCGGCGATCAGCACGAAGTGTTCAAAAAATTTCGTGGCGGTGTCTTCGAAGGAGTCGTCTTTCATGGCGATCTCGAGGGCCATGTCCATCATATTGAGGGCATACATTCCCATCCAGCTTGTGCCGTCTGCCTGTTCCAGCTGGAACTCACCGCCGAGGGAGTGGCTGCGGTTGAAGACGCCAATGTTGTCGAGACCCAGGAAGCCGCCTTCGAACATGTTGTTGCCGTTGGCGTCCTTTCGGTTGATCCACCAGGTAAAGTTGATCAGAAGTTTCTGGAAGATGCGTTTCAGGAAGCCGATATCACCTTTGCCGGTGCGTTCTTTTTCGATGCGATAGACCTCCAGCGCGGCCCAGGCCTGAACAGGCGGGTTGACGTCGCTGAAGTTCCATTCGTAGGCGGGGATCTGGCCGTCGGGTTTCATATACCACTCGCGCATGATCAGCATCAGCTGGTGTTTGGCGAACACCGGGTCGATGAGGGCCATGGAAATGGTCTGGAAGGCCAGGTCCCATGCGGCATACCAGGGATACTCCCATTTATCCGGCATGGCGATGATGTCCTGGTTCTTGAGATGTTTCCATTCGTGGTTGCGGCCGTTGAGCTTTCCTGCATTCACGGGGGTGATGCCATCGCTGGAAGTGAGCCAGCGTTCCACGTCGAAATGATAATATTGTTTGCTCCAAAGCAGGCCCGCCAGTGCCTGTCGTTGGATGGCTGCAATTTCGGGTTCGAGATCGTGTGGGAGGATCGCCTTGTAAAAGGCGTCGGCTTCCCGTTTTCTGTTTTGGAAGACCGCTTCGGGATCGCCACCAAAGGGATTCTCCATGATCCTGTTGCTAAGTCGCAGGTAGATGGATTTTGTTTCGCCCGCGGCGACAGAATACTGGTATACAGGGGCGAATTTGGTGCCTGCTTTCTTTTGCCGCAGCGCGTCCAGGTTGGCCTGTTTGATGATGCCGTCGTGAAAGGCGTCTTTTACGAAGGGCGTCCTGTTAGGCGTGCCGCTGACCTTCTCCAGGTTGGTCTCGTTCTCGGTAAAGAGGGAATATTTCGGCGGCTGGAAGTAAAAATAATAGGAGCCCAGCCGGCTATGCGTCGCCTTCACCGAGTTCTTATCGCGAGCCGTGATCACGGGTTTCTTCTCGAGGCCATCGTATTGCCACCGGTTGTAGAACCAGAGGGTGGGAAGCACTGTGATATCGGCTGCTTTGTGATAGCGGTTGTGGATATTGATCCGGATGAAGATATCGCGGGGGTTCTGTTTGGCATAGCTGATGGTGACGTCGAAATATTCGTCTTTATCGAAGACGCCGGTGTCGAGGATCTCATATTCCGGCTCTTCGCGCGAGCGTTTCCGATTCTCCTCCAAAAGCTTTTTGTATGGAAATTCCTGTTGCGGATATTTGTACAGGTATTCCATGTAGTAGTGCGTGGGGGTATTATCAAGGTGATAATAGAGTTCCTTGACGTCCTCGCCGTGATTTCCTTCCGTATTACCGAGCCCGAAAAGACGTTCTTTCAGCATCTGGTCTTTGCCGTTCCAGAGGGCTACGGCGAAGCATAGGTTTTGAAAGAAATCGGAGATGCCTCCGAGCCCGTCCTCACCCCAGAAATAGGTCCTGCAATGCGCCTGATCATAGGGGAAATAATGCCAGGCATCGCCATAAGGGCTATAGTCTTCTCTTACTGTTCCCCATTGTCTCTCACTCAGATACGGTCCCCACTGTTCTAAAGGTATCTTTTTAGCAGCGTTAGCCGCCAGTCGTTGATGTTCTGCCGTCATGTTAGTTAAATTTGACCCGTACTCCACTTTTTCGATCTATTCCCGACCGAAAGTTACTAAAGCCAGGCTTTATTTTGTCAAAAAGCCTCGTCTGTGCGTAAATTCCGCCGGAAAGTCCGAACTTTAACCTACGAGAGGCCGCGTTCAGCGGCTTTTGTTAATAATTTTTTCGAATTTGACTTTCAAAGAATTTGGCCTGGATGAAAGCCTGCTGGAAGGCATTGCGGCTTCAGGTTATGAAAACGCCACTCCCGTACAGGAACAGGTCATCCCATTGATCTTAAAGGGAAAAGATATCATCGCTTCCGCCCAAACGGGTACGGGGAAGACCGCAGCCTTTCTATTGCCTATCATCAACAAGCTCCTTGCATCCAAGCAGGATGACACGGTGAATGCACTCGTGATCGTTCCCACACGGGAACTCGCAGTCCAGATAGCGCAAAACCTGGAGGGGTTGTCTTATTTCACCCCGATAAGCTCCATCGCTGTTTATGGCGGTGGTGATGGCAGCAATTTTTCCACTGAAAAGCAAGCCCTTTCGCGCGGGGCCGATGTCGTCATTTGCACCCCGGGTCGGATGATCTCCCATCTGAATATGGGTTATGTGAAGACCCAGGGTCTGCAGTATCTGATCCTTGATGAAGCGGACCGGATGTTGGACATGGGCTTCTATGACGATATCATGAAGATCATTTCCTTCTTGCCTCCTAAACGGCAAAATTTGCTGTTTTCTGCGACAATGCCCACGAAGATCCGGGATTTGGCCCGCAAGATCCTTCATGAACCGGAGGAGATCAATATTGCCATATCCAAACCTCCTGCCAAAATCGTGCAAGGGGCTTTCGTTGTCTATGAGCCGCAAAAGATCCCATTGGTAAAATGGTTGTTAAAGACCACAAACCTGAAGAGCACCCTGATCTTTTGTTCTAAGAAGCACAATGTCAAGCAGTTAACAGCAGAGCTTCGCCGCTCGAAATTCAATGTCAAGGAAATTCACAGCGACCTCGAGCAAAGTGCGCGGGAAGAGGTGTTGCTGGAGTTCCGGAGCCAGCGGTTACCGATCCTGGTTGCTACGGATATCTTGTCGCGCGGTATCGATATCGATAATATCGAGATGGTCATCAACTATGATGTCCCGAACGATGGAGAAGATTACATTCACCGTATCGGCCGGACGGCGCGTGCCGAGACGGATGGGGTTGCCTATACGTTTATCAGCGAAAAGGAACAGAATAAGTTTCGCGGCATTGAAGAGCTGTTGGGTTCACCTGTGAATAAGACTGCTGTGCCCGAGCAATTCGGGCCGGCGCCCGAGTATAGTCCGCGCACCAGATCGAAGTCCCGGCATCGTCGCCCCGGCAGCGGACAGAGTCACGGCGGTGGGCAGCGTCACGGCGGCAGCGGCGATGGACAACAGCACCGCAGTCCGCAGCGAAGTGACGGTAACCAGCAACGGCGGGATGGGCAAAAGGGTCATGGCGGACATCACCATCATCAGCGGAAACCCAAGCCTTCGGGTGAAGGGTCAGGGGCGGGAAATGCCGAAGCGGCTGGGATTTAAATAAAAACAAATCCCCAGCCAAGGGCAAGCCAGATCATCACGATCACGGGGGAGGGAAGTTTCGTATAATTCAGCAGGGTCCAGGTCACACCTATCACCAGCAGATTGAGAACGACATCGCTCCAGCCGGCCCATCGCGAATCGCTCATCATATACAAGGCCGCAGCTACCATGACGCCGACTACGACCGCGTTGATCCCTTCCAGGGCGCGGTAGACCGTTGCATATTTTTTCAGATTATTCCAAATGGGGAAGAAGAAGAGTACCAGCAGGGCGCTGGGCAGGAAGATGCCTGTCGCGGCAATAAAGCATCCGAGTATTTGCAGCCCCGGCCCTTTGTCTTTCATCGCGATACCACCCATATACGAGGCTACGGAGAACACGGGTCCCGGAATTGCGCGGACCATTCCCCAGCCCGAGTAGAAGTCCTCGCGGTTCATCTTGATGATATTCGGGTTGCGTTGGATCAGTTTCTGCGATTCCGGCCGCGCCACATACTGTTCGTACATCATAGGCATGAGCACGTTCCCGCCGCCAAACACGAGTGAGCCGAAACGATAAGTATTCTCGAAGAGGTTCAGTGGCCGGCGATTGGGCCAGTTGTTCTTTCGGGCGAGTTCCGAGCTTGCACCGGCCAGGATAAAGATGATGGCAAAGAGCCAGATATTTCCCCATTTTATCTTTTTCGGTAGCACCTCCACCTGGGGAATACGCCGGCTGCTCAGGTTGGTAACAAAGCCGCCAAGCACCAG
Organism: Chitinophagaceae bacterium; assembly: GCA_025934485.1. Lineage (GTDB taxonomy): Bacteria > Bacteroidota > Bacteroidia > Chitinophagales > Chitinophagaceae > Puia. Next base: position 14,896 of record JAICXX010000090.1, on the reverse strand, counting down.
CAGGATGGGTACGATCCAGGGCCATTTGAACCAGAGCAAAGTTGCGAGAGAACTGACCACCAAGATCACGCGGGTGATGGTATTATGGATGGAGACTCTAAAGGCCTGTTGGGCTGCAAAGATCAGGTACCCGATGGTCATCGGGCCGATGAAGCGAAACAAAGCCGTGGTACGCATCGGAAAGAAAGAGAACAACGCCATCAGAAAACACGCTGGCAGGGTCCAGATGATGAGGGTGAGCATTGCGAGGACGACGCCGCCGCGTTTGTAGCCGATGAGGGTCAGGGTCTGGGTAGAAGAGGCGCCGGGGAGCAACTGACAAAAGGCGCTATAATCCATAAGCTCTTCCTCCGTGATATCTTTCCGTCGGTGCACAAAGGTCTTCATCATCATTCCAAAATGTCCCTGGGGTCCACCAAAAGCAGTGAGGCTATAAAGGACTACTGCTCTTAGAAATGCGATATGACGGAATAAGACGGTCACCCGCGCAATATACATATAAAGACGCGTCTCGCGTCTTCGTCCGAAGGACAGACATAAGCTTTTTGCAAGGATTGCGCTATCTTCTCATTGCGCGCAATCCTTGCACATATTCGGTTACTAGTGAGGGTTAAAATATGTGCATTTCAAGCCGTAAATTGTAGTTATGGATATTGAATCTTTACGCGACTATTGTCTCGCTAAAAAAGCAGTAGAAGAGGGTTTTCCTTTTGGGGAGAATGTCCTGGTCTTTAAAGTCAAGGGGAAAGTATTCCTTTTAGCTCGGCTCGATCAGCCGGTGCTTGAATTCAATGTCAAATGCGATCCGGAGCAGGCTATCGAATGGCGGGAGCAATATGCCGCGGTGCAGCCGGGATATCACATGAACAAGAAGCTTTGGAATACGGTCACGGCCGATGGAAGCATTCCTGTAAAGATCATCCGGCAGATGATCGATGATTCCTATAGGTTGGTGGTAGATTCCCTGCCGAAGAAGGATCAAGCGGGACTTGTCTGATCCCGTGGCCAAAGAGCATCCTGCCACGCGGCCCCAGCCAGTCGCTCATGAATAATACCCGTTCCGCTCGATTTCACTGCGGACGCTTTCGGGGAGAAGATAACGAATCGACTTTCCTTCCTTGATGTTTTTGCGGATCTCGGTAGAAGAGATGGGTAGGAGGGGAGCGTTCAATCGGTGGATCGACTTGGCGCCGGGATAATCCGGCAAATTTTCGTAACCTGGGCGGATATAGATATAGATCGGATAATGCTGGAGCAACCATTCGCCATTCTTCCACCGTGGCAAGTTCAGAAAGCTATCGCTTCCCATAATAACGGAAAACTCGTGATTGGGGTATTTCTCCTGCAGATAAGTGAGGGTGTCGATCGTATAAGAGGGCCTTGGCAGCTTGTATTCGATATCCGAGGCCTTCAAATTATTCTCACCCTCTACTGCGAGTTGGACCAAATACAGCCGGTGATATTCATTCAGCAGGGAGGCCGCTGGCTTCAGGGGATTCTGGGGTGAAACGACAAACCATACCTGTTTCAATTCGGTATGGTTCAAAATGTAAGAGGCAATCAATAAATGACCGTGATGGATCGGGTTAAACGATCCGAAATAGAGTCCGACCTTCATTTGCCACCCTCCTCCATGAAGATGTTCTCCGCCTCATCTAAACGTAGACTAAGGTTATAGCCCGCTACCGTGATCGAAATGGGGTCACCTAGTGGCGCAATTTGCTCTACCCTGATGAGTTCCCCGGGTACACAACCCATTTCCATGAGCTTGAGAAAAAGGTCATTATTTTCAAAAGAATGTATCCTGGCAACGGTTCCTGGCTCTAACTCTGATAATCTCTTCATTTTATCCTTACTTTGGGTGCTTGAGATGCTTCCTGCATCTCAAGTGGTAAAATTATGACTATTCCCGCCATTCAATTCAACTTTCTCGAACCCGTGGACCTCCGGGACCGGACCGGCCTTAAGAAGTTTCTGATCAAGCTCTTTAAGAAGGAGGGGAAACCCCTGGGTGAATTGCAGTATATCTTTTGTTCGGATGACTATTTACTAGAGATCAATCGGCAATATCTTAATCACGACTATTACACGGACATTATAACTTTTGATCTTTCGGAAAAAGGTCAACCAATAAACGCTGAAATATACATAAGTGTTGATCGGGTTAGGGAGAACGCGCGCGACTTCGGGAGTTCTTTAAAAAAAGAAATGCAGCGGGTTATCTTCCATGGCGCCCTTCACTTGTGCGGATATAAGGACAAGACAGGCGCCCAGGAGAAGGAAATGCGGCAAATGGAGGAGAAATATCTTAAATCATACGGCGGTTAGTAGAAAATTTCATCTGTTCCACGTGAAACAGAAAAGGCGGCCAAATAAACCGAATGTGAAAACGTTCCCCGTGGAACGTTTTTTTATTTCAAATATTAAAGCCGTCGGAGCATCGTAACTTTGCAGGATGTTTCAAGAATACGATGTTATAGTGGTTGGAGCCGGACATGCAGGCTGCGAAGCCGCGGCTGCCGCCGCCAATCTAGGTTCGAAGGTCCTTTTGGTTACGATGAATATGCAGACAATTGCCCAAATGAGTTGCAACCCAGCCATGGGTGGCATCGCAAAAGGTCAAATAGTTCGGGAAATAGATGCCATGGGCGGCTACTCCGGGATCGTCACCGATAAAAGCATGATCCAATTCCGGATGCTCAACCGTAGCAAGGGACCCGCCATGTGGAGCCCCCGGGCACAAAACGACCGGATGCTCTTCGCTGCTACTTGGCGGGAAATGCTTGAACAAACGCGCAACGTCGACTTCTACCAGGACATGGTTAGTTCGTTGGTAGTAAAAAATAACAGGGTCTGCGGCGTGGTCACCGGACTCGGTCATACCATTTCCGCCAAGGCGGTGGTCGTAACCAGTGGAACATTTCTAAATGGTGTGATCCATATCGGCGAGAAACGATTCGGTGGTGGTAGGGTAGCAGAAAAAGCAGCCACAGGCATCACCGAACAATTGGTGTCGCTGGGTTTTGAAAGCGACCGGCTCAAGACCGGTACCCCGCCCAGGATAGATGGCCGGAGTCTCGACTATAGCAAAATGGAAGAACAAAAGGGGGATGAAAACATAGTCGGTTTCTCCTACCTCGATGTTCCCAAACCTACCCAACAACGCAGCTGCTGGATCACCTATACGAACCAGACGGTTCACGATATTCTAAAAACAGGTTTCGACCGGAGCCCGATGTATACCGGACGGATCGAAGGGGTAGGGCCAAGATACTGTCCAAGTATAGAAGACAAGATCAATCGTTTTGCCGATCGCGAAAGACACCAGCTCTTCATCGAGCCCGAAGGGTGGAATACCATCGAGATCTATGTGAACGGTTTCTCAACCTCACTTCCGGAAGAGGTCCAATACCAGGCTCTCCTGCAGGTACCGGGTTTTGAGAACGTGAGGATCTTCCGCCCGGGCTATGCCATCGAATATGATTATTTCCCCCCTACCCAGCTATATCATTCACTCGAAACAAAGGGCCTCGAAAATCTCTTCTTCGCAGGTCAGATCAACGGCACTACCGGCTATGAAGAAGCCGCTTGCCAGGGACTGATGGCCGGCATCAACGCACATCAAAAGACCCGTGCGCTGGAACCCGTGATACTTAAAAGAAGCGAAGCCTATATTGGTGTGCTGATTGACGACCTGATCAGCAAAGGTACCGAAGAGCCCTATCGCATGTTTACCTCGAGGGCCGAATTCAGAACCTTGCTTCGACAAGACAACGCCGACCTCCGGCTCACCGAAATGAGTTACCGGCTCGGGCTGGCAAGCCAGGAAAGGATGGAAAAAACATTGCGGAAAAAAGAAGGCGTAGAAAAGATCAAAAAGACACTCGAGCAGTTCTCGCTGGAACCCGCCGAAACAGCGAACTATCTTCTCGAAAAAAACAGCGCGCCGCTCACTCAAAAACAAAAGGCGCAACAGGTCCTGCTGCGTCCGGGCATCGATCTACCCTCCATGACCTCCGCCATACCCCGCCTGCACGAAGAGCTTAAAGACTTCACGGCCGACATCCTGGAACAAGCAGAGATCCAGATCAAATACGATGTCTATATCGAAAAAGAAAAAGAACTCGTAAAACGGATGTCACAGCTCGAAGACCTGCTGATCCCAGAGAACTTCAACTACGATCGCGTAGGATCGCTTTCCAATGAAGCGCTGCAAAAATTCAAAAAGATCAAACCCAGAACACTAGGCCAGGCTAGCCGCATCAGCGGAGTCAACCCGAGTGATGTTCAGATCCTGATGGTATTCATGGGTCGTTAATATTAAATATATTTATAATCCATATCTCGCACTGATCTCAAGCATCCGCTCGATGGGTTTGCGCGCAGTAATCATGAGATCCCGATCCATGATCAATTCAGGCTGCTCGTATTCCATACACAGATATAGCTTCTCGAGCGTATTAAGCTTCATATGAGGGCAATCGTTACACGCGCAATTGGTGGTCGGGGGTGCCGGGATAAACGTCTTCTGCGGGGAGGATAATTGCATCTGGTGAAGGATACCGGTCTCGGTGGCAACAATGTATTCCATGGCACCATCCCTCTTCGTATAATTCAGCAACCCGGTGGTCGATCCGATAAAATCTGCCTGGCGCAGGATCGGGTCCTCACATTCGGGGTGTGCGATCACTTTCGCCTTCGGATGGCGGATCTTGAGCTTAGTTATCTTTTCCAGGCTAAAGATCTCGTGGACCATGCAGGCCCCATCCCAAAGGACCATGTTCCTACCGGTTTTTTTCATCAGATAAGCCCCCAGGTTCCTGTCCGGCGCGAAAATGATCGGTTGATCCTTGGGAACACTTTCGATGATCTTTTCGGCATTGGAAGACGTACAGATGATATCGCTGAGCGCCTTAACCTCCGCCGAACAATTGATATAGGAGATGACCAGGTGGCCGGGGTATTTCTCTTTAAAGGCTTTGAAAAGATAACCCGGGGCGGAATCCGCAAGCGAGCAGCCCGCTTTAAGATCCGGCAGCACCACCTTTTTGTCCGGGTTCAGGATCTTGGCGGTCTCCGCCATAAAATGAACGCCGGCGAAAACGATGAGGTCGGCTTTGGTCTTTGCCGCCTGTTGCGCCAGCGCCAGGCTATCCCCAAGAAAGTCGGCCACGTCCTGGATATCGGCCTCTTGATAATAATGTGCGAGAACGACCGCATTTTTTTCCTTCTTCAATCGTTCTATCTCCAGGAACAGATCCAGCTGCGGCGAAACGGCTATATCTAAAAATCCTTTCGTGGTTAATTTTTGTTTGGCCATTTCTATGTTGATATCTGCCATAGTATTTAATATTATCTATTTTTAATTAAATAAACTACTATTACTATACCGGTGGATTAGTGGATAACATATTTTTACGATCGCTTGAAAATCGAAAAACAATGGTTTATTCACACTATTCCACAATTACTTAACACGCTACGATCCGCTTTGGATCGATGTTTTTCCAGGTTTTCCACTTCGGTGGAGGGAAAAAGTACCCGGACAACTATTTTGGACCCGGTGTGTGCGATCCGGTGGAATAACCGGGGCCTTGTACACTAAAAAGTGGCCCCAATACGTTCCAAATAAACTTCTGGTCTATCTATCCCCCAAAACCTGTTGTCTCAGGACCGGGTTTTCCACGTAAAATTGGCTTTATTCATAACTGCCTGTTGATTACAGTTTCACGCCCATTGTTTCACGAAACGCGCCGTCCTGAAATTCCTAGGGTCAAAAGTATTCAAAACCCAGAATAGAAGCCCACTTAACACCCTTTTCCACAATTTGTTCATATTGCTTTTTCCCCTATTTTTGCCATCCGCCTGACGAAAAGTAAACGCGGGTTATAGTATTATGTCAATTATTCAAGGTATACGCGAAAAAGCAGTTTGGTTAGTCTCTGGTTTGATTGCGCTGAGTCTTGTCGGCTTTCTCCTCATGGACGCCAGGAGTAGCAGGTTTTTCGGCGGCCACGACACAGTAGTCGGAGAGATCAACGGTCAGAAGATCGAATATACTGCTTTTGACCAGCAGGTCAATCTTCAGGAAGACCAGTACAAACAGCGGGGTTATCCGACCAACGACGCGATGACGCAGAACATCCGTGACAATGTATGGAAACAAATGATCGAAGACGCCGTACTCAGCAGCGACTATGCCGATCTCGGGTTGGATGTCAGTGATAGGGAGGTCAACGATATGCTGGTGGGTCCGAATGCAATCCAGGATGTAAAGCAAGCCTTTACCGATCCCAAGACCGGCATCTTCGATTCACAGGCGGCTGCGGCACAAATCAACCAACTCCGTAATATCTATAAGGCCGGTCCTAAAAAGAACGGCGACAACAGACAGTATGAAGCTGCCCGGCGGTTTTTCGAAGAATCGCTGCCCCAGCTCATCAAGATGCGGTTGCGTGAAAAATACACCGCGCTGCTCGCGAACAGCGCCTATGTTCCCAAATGGATGATCGAAAAAATGAATGCCGACAATAGTCAGCTGGCTTCGGTATCCTATGTCAATACTCCTTATTTTACCGTCCCCGATAGCGCCGTGAAGGTCTCCGACGCCGAGATCCAGGAATATATTGACGCGCATAAAGATCGCTTCAAGCAGGAAGAAAGCCGAAGCATCGCCTACGTGACCTTCGACGCTTCCCCAAGCGCGAGCGACAGCCTGAAACTGCGTCAACAGCTCGACAGCATGAAGAGAGAGTTTGCCGCGACGAACGATGTAGAAGGCTATCTGGGCCGCATGGGTACCGAGTCGCCATATTTCGATGGCTATATTGGTAAGAGCCGGATCCAGGTTCCTTTCAAGGACTCCATTCTCGCCGAACCCAAAGGCGGCGTGTTTGGACCCTATCTGGACGCGGGAAATTATGTGATAGCCAAAGTGATCGATGAAAAGACCCTCCCTGATTCCGTCCGGGCCCGGCATATTCTTGTGGCTACGATCAACCCCCAGACGCATCAACCGGTTCGCGAAGACAGCGTTGCAAAAAAATTGATCGACAGCATAGCCAATGTCATGGAACATGGAGGGAACTGGGATAGCGTAGCCCTGAAAGTATCTGACGACGGTGGCAGCAAAACGAAAGGCGGCGATCTCGGATACTTCACTAATGACGCGATGATCAAGGAATTCTCCGATTTTTGTTTCAACGGGAAAAAAGGTGAAAAAAAGATCGTCAAAACCGTGATTGGTTACCACTATATAGAGATCCTCGATCAGAAGAATTTTGAGCCGGCTTATAAGATCGCCTATATCAGCAAAAAGATCGAGACGAGCCCCGAGACGGATCAGAATGCTTCCGGTCTTGCCAGCCAGTTCGCCGGAGAAAGCCGTGATGCCAAGGCCTTTGACGACAACGTAGCGAAATACCATCTCCAGAAATTGCTGGGTCCGGATATCACTCCGACCGAAGTCAACATCCCGGGATTGGGAGCCAACCGGCAGCTCGTTCGCTGGGCATATGACAATAAGCTCGGCAATGTTTCCGAACCGTTCCCCGTGGGCGACAAATACGTAGTGGCGCTTCTCACGGAGATCAACAACGAAGGAACGATGTCCCCGGCCAAGGCCCGGAACCAGGTCGAGCCGATCCTGCGAAATAAGAAAAAGGCAGAACAGATCATCAAAAAAGAGGGCAACCCTGCGTCGCTGGATGCGGCCGCTACGGCAGCCGGATCGCCGGTACAGCATGCCGATAGCGTCTTGTTTGTCCGGAGCACGCTTAACGCAACTTCGGGCCAGGAAGGCAAGGTCGTTGGCGCCGCTTTCGACAAGAGTCTGGTTGGTAAGCCGATCTCTCCGGCTATCCCGGGTAATTCGGGCGTCTACTTCATCAAAGTTGATAACGTCAGCGCCATGTCCAATCCGAATGCCGATGTGACGCAGCAGCGGTTTATGATGGAACAGCAGATGCGGAGCATGGTAAACTACGGTATCACGCAGTCCTTGCAAAAGCTGGCGACGGTGAAGGACTACAGGGCTAAATTCTACTAGAATTTGCGGCGCCCCGCCGGCGCATTAAAGACTTTTCGTATATCGCAAACCCCCTCCGACGAGGGGGTTTGTTTTTCACGTACCTTTGCCCCGTGAGCGAAGAGATCATCAATAAAGTAGCGCAGAGCGGATTGGAAACGCTGGACCTCGAGGAATACTATCCCCGCGACGAGATAGTGGTGTTCGATGTAAAGCCGCTACTGTTTATGGAGATGATCCTGAAGGAAAAAGAATTTCGCGCCGCGCTTCAGGCCATCGACTGGTCTGCCTACCAGGACAAGATCCTTGCGGTAGTGTGCACCGCCGACGCCATCATCCCTGCCTGGGCCTATATGCTGATAGCCGTCGCAGCCCAACCTTATGTAAAAGATATTGTGCTGGGCGACCATGCCACGGCGCTCCGGGAAGCCTTCCTTGCCAATCTACGCGCCATCGATACCGGCGCATTTGCCGATAAAAGAGTTGTGGTCAAAGGATGTGGCGATCTGCAAGTAGAAGGATTCGCCTATCTTGAAATTGCCCGCCGGTTAAGGCCCGTCGTTAAGAGTATTATGTATGGGGAGGCGTGCAGCAATGTCCCTGTGTATAAGAAGAAGTAGTTCACCGCAACGCTTCGCCCAGCAGCCACGGTGGCTTGCCTGAACGCCTCAAAACTGACTCACATGAATGTCGAAATTCTGGCCAGGGTTCAATTTGCCTTCACCATTGGTTTTCATTACATCTATCCACCGCTCAGCATTGGTTTGGGGCTCATGCTCGTGATCATGGAGGGTTTATTCCTGCGAACGGGGAACCGCATCTATGAGATGGCCGTGCGGTTTTGGATCCGCATCTTCGCCCTGATCTTCGGGATCGGCGTTGCGACGGGTATCATCATGGAATTCGAGTTCGGGACTAACTGGGCAACCTATTCGAAATATGTAGGCGATATCTTCGGGAGCGCCCTCGCGGCGGAAGGCATCTTCGCCTTTGCCCTTGAGTCGGGTTTTCTGGGCATCCTCATCTTCGGCTGGAACCGGGTCAGCCGCGGCGTACACTTTTTCTCCACTATCATGGTCTTTCTGGGGTCCTGCTTCTCGGCAGTGTGGATCGTGGTTGCCAACTCGTGGCAGCAAACGCCGGCCGGTTTTCATATTGTCGGCGAGGGAATGAACGCCCGCGCAGAGATCACGGATTTTTGGGCCATGGTATTCAACCCCTCCAGCGTCGACAGGCTGCTGCATGTATGGGTGGGAGCTCTCCTTGCCGGCGGCTTTATGGTGCTCAGCGTCAACGCCTGGTATCTCATCCATAAAAAGCATGTGGAGATCGCACGACCCTGTTTCAAGATCGCGCTGGTAGTCGTGACCGTGTTCTCCTTGGTACAGCTGTTCCTTGGCGACCGTAGTGCCGAAGTCGTCGCCCACTATCAGCCGGCGAAGCTGGCGGCGATGGAAGGACATTTCGACTCGTCGGCACGAGCGGACATGTTTGTCTTTGGCTATGTAGACAGGAAGGATGAGCGGACCAGCGGACTCAAGATCCCCGGTGGCCTGTCGTTTCTCACCCATCATGATTTCAACGCGCCGGTGACGGGGCTCCGGGCCTTCCGGCCGGAAGACAGGCCTTCGCAGGTAAATACCATCTTTCAGCTGTATCATCTCATGGTGGCATGCGGCTGCGCGATGATCTTCTTAGCGCTTTTGGGCTGCTGGCTCTGGTGGCGAAAAAAACTGTTCCAATATCGCTGGCTGCTCTGGGTCTATGCACTGAGTGTCCTCTTACCGCAGCTCGCGAACCAGGCCGGCTGGTTTACCGCGGAGATGGGCCGGCAGCCTTGGGTGGTCTATGGTTTGTTGCGGACCTCGGATGCCCTGTCGCGCGTCGTCACTGCCAACCAGATCATATTCTCGCTGATCCTTTTTACCATCGTCTATATCGTGCTGTTTGTGTTGTTCCTGTTTATGCTTAACCGTAAGATCCAGCATGGACCGGTAGACTATGGTACCAAAGAGGCGATCGAAGACGGCGCCCGGCGCGATAATCCGATATTGGAACACCAGGGCTGACCAGAGGTCAGCCGGCCGAAGGCCCGACATTAGCTGCTGGCTGACCGCACGCATCAAAAAATTGAATTCTATGCACACACTTCTGGGAATAGACTATAGCACCTGGTGGTTTCTGATATTCGGGGCGGTGATCAGCGGCTACGCCATCCTGGACGGATTCGATCTTGGGGCGGGATCGCTGCACCTTTTTCTGCGGAAGGAGGAGAGCCGGCGGATCGCCATGAATGCCATCGGACCCATTTGGGACGGGAATGAGGTATGGCTGGTCATCGGCGGCGGCGCCCTGTTCGCAGGATTTCCGGTGGCGTATGCCGCGATCTTCTCGGCTTTTTATGTACCCTTTATGATCTTCCTCGTGGGACTCATCTTCCGCGCTGTCTCCATAGAATTCCGCAGCAAAGAACCCTGGGTCTGGTGGAGGAAAGGCTGGGACATCGTATACTGCGTGGCATCGATCGTGATCTCGCTGTCTCTCGGGCTGATGCTCGGTAATGTCGTGGAAGGTGTCCCGCTGAATGCCGACCGGGAATTTTCGGGCGATCTCCTCACTTTCTTCAACCCTTTTGCGATCATGGTCTCGGTCACGACGCTGGCCTTGTTCATGATGCATGGCGCCATCTTCCTCACGATGAAAACGGAGAACCGGCTTTTTGTCAAGCTGCATGTGCTGGCTAACAACTTCATCATCTTCTTTGTCGTCAGCTTCGTGATCACTACGCTCTATACACTTCTGTATATCCCGCATCTCAGTGATTTCTTCAAAAGCAATCCCGGCTATTTCATAATCCCGTTGCTGATGACGCTCTCGATCGCGAATATCCCGCGGCAGGTAAAGATCGGCAAGTACCGGTTCGCCTTCATCAGCTCCGCGATCACCATTGCGTTATTGCTGATCATGGTGGCGATCGAGGTCTTTCCGTTTCTGCTCTATTCGCCGCAGCATCCTGCCAACAGCATCACGGTCTATAATGCGGCCTCTTCGGCCAAGACCATGCATATCCTATTCTGGATGGCGCTCCTGGGCACGCCACTGGTGGGCATCTATACCTCTTTTGTCTTCTGGACTTTTAAAGGCAAGGTTCGATTGGATGAGATGAGTTATTAGATCATGTGCCCCGACATGACGACATAGGCGACGGAAAAATAAATTATCAGTCCGGTCACGTCAACCAGGGTTGCCACAAAAGGAGCTGATGAGGCAGCAGGATCGGCGCCCAGTTTTTTAAGGACCAGCGGCAGCATGGCGCCTGATAGTGTTCCCCACAAGACCACGCCGATCAACGCAAAGAACACTACGCCACCCACTTTGACCCACTGAGGGCCATATCCGCCCTGGATATTAAAGTGCTGCCATATAGTGATCCGCATAAAACCGACAATGCCCAGAATAATGCCGAGTACAAGGCCCGACATAATCTCTTTACGCATGACGCGCCACCAGTCGCGGAAACCGACTTCGCCGACGGCCATCGCCCGGATTATAATAGACGAGGCCTGGCTGCCCGAGTTGCCGCCGCTGGAAATGATCAGGGGGATGAACAGCGAAAGGACCAACCATTTGTCGAGCTCACCCTCGAATCCCTTCATCGCTGTCGCCGTCAGCATTTCCCCGAGAAACAGGATGATCAGCCATCCGGCGCGTTTTCTGATCAGCCGCGCGAAAGAGATCGTATTGTACGGCTCGTCCAGGGCTTCGGAACCACCGATCTTTTGTATCTCGCGGGTGCCTTCGGTTTCTGCGAGCCGGAGGACGTCGTCGAGTGTCACGATACCCAGCAGCACGCCGTTGTCGTCGGTCACGGGGAGCGCGTAGCGGCTATGGTTGCGGAAGATGTTGATCACGTCCTTTTGGGCCTCATTGACATTGAGCGCGAGGAATTGATGGTCCATGATCTGGGCTACCAGCGTGTCGGGGTCGACGACCAGGAAATCCTTGATATTGATATCGTCGATCAAAACCCCCTTGTCGTCTATTACGAAAAGCCAGTTGAGGGTTTCGGCGGCCTGTCCACGGTGGCGGATGACGGTGAGGACGTCCTTGCAGGTCTCATTTTCTTTTATCGCGACATAGTCCGGAGTCATCAGGCGACCCACGGAACCTTCTTCATAGCCCAGCAGCTTGAGGGTCTCGGCACGGTTCTCCGGCCCGAGGATCCTGAGCAGCTCTTTGACATAGTTACCCGGCAGCTCTTCGAAGAAGGCTGTGCGGTCATCGGGCTGCATGGCGTTGAGGATCTCGGCGGCCTTTTCCTCAGGGAGGGTCTTGATGATATCTTCCTGCTTTTTCTGGCGCAGGAACTTGAATGCTCGGGCGGCATGCTTGGGATCCAGATTCTGGAACAGCTTCGTTGCGCCCTGTTTATGCCGGTTGGCGAAGTCGGCAACGTCCCGGGGCGTGAGTTTGTTCAGCTTGGCGAAATCCGTGATCTTGTTGTGCTGAAGCAGGTTCTTGATATCATTGAAATTGAGCATAGTCAAAAATAATAATCCCGCTGGAAGAACCTTACATTATTTTAATGTGAAATTGGGGCCGCGGGTGACACGGTGCGAATGCATCGTCAGGGCGTCAGGATGCCGTCGGTGTGATGCAGGATTAGCGTGGGGCCCGCAACCTGGTTGCCAGAGAGCCAGTTGACGGGAGCGGCGTTGCCACTCGTGGAAAACTGCAGAAATCCGTTGACTATACTCACGGTGACGCCGCCGCCATAAAGGGTGGTGAGGGTTGGCGGGAACATGTTGGTGAAATAAGATCCTTTGACCACCTGGTTCATGGCGAGCTGCAACAGGGTGTCGATGCCGGCGGAGTCGATAGCGCCGAGGCTGTCCCAGCCTGCATTTTGAAAAGCCGTATTGGTGGGGGCGAGCAAGGTATAGCTTCCGTTAAGCAGGATCGAATCATAGAGATTGGTCCGGGTGAGCACTTCGCCCATATAGGTCAGGGTGCTGTCGTACTGGATGATCTCGGCGATCGAGTCGGCGGCGGGCGGCACGAGGGAGTCGAGATAATACACCGATGCCTGACCCACCGGGTTCGCCTGGTTGGGTGCAGTGACGCTGCCGTTGAAGAACAGCTCATTGTTGCCGGTCTTCATGACATAGAGGGGTACGCCCAGCTCGGTGGCATTCGGCGTGTAACCGGAACTGTCCGTATGGAGGCCGGAGGGAAGAAAATTATAACGCACGATGCGGTCGGCCAGCTCCGAACTCATGGAGTCGATGGCCGTGCCATTGTAGCCGGCATTCACGAGAACCGCGTTCCGCAGGAACAAAAAGACTTTCGGCGAGTCATTCAGGAAGGCCAGGTCGTTGGCGCGCAGGATCATCCGGTGATACAGGGTGAGCGTCGTGTCGGTATTGAGCAGGGCCTGCAGGGGCATCAACACGAGTGGTTTCGCGGGATGGGTCTTCTTGCAGGCTACGGCGGCAACCAGCAGGATACCCAGGATGCCCGCGATCGTATTTGTAACGCTTCTTTGCATTTTACAATTTTTCGTATAAAGCCCGGAGCCGGTCGCGCGTCATGACCTTTTCCCAACCTTTCCCCAACGCGTTCTCCCAGAGAGGCTTCATCACCAAAGAAACGTCGATCATCGTATTGAATTGTTCATCGGTAAGCCCTTTTGTGATATGCTGGGGGATATCGATCTTATTTTTTTCCACCATCTTCTTGAATTCGCGAACCCCTTCCGGGTAGAACTCTTCGAGATGGTCGAAGACGATGCAATTGCCGATACCGTGTTTGGTGCCGAGGAGATAGGCCAGGCCATAGCTCACGGCATGGGCGACCCCTACCTGGGAATAAGCAATGCTCATACCGCCGGCATAAGAAGCCATCATCAGTTTGTCGTCATTGTCCGCGTCCCAATGGTCTTTTTTGACATATACCTCCTGGCAAAGCTGAAGCGCTTTTTCGCCATAGGACTTGCTGAATTCGTTGAGATAGGTACCGGTGAGGCTTTCGACGCAGTGGATATAGCAGTCCATGCCGGTGTAAAAGCGTTGGTTTACAGGGGCGTCGGCGGTGAGCTCGGGGTCGAGGACGATCTGGTCGAAGGGAGTAAAGTCGGAGTTCATCCCCAGCTTTTTGGTAGGCCCTGTGAGGACGGTAGTGCGGGATACTTCTGCGCCCGTGCCGCTTAGGGTGGGGATGCCCACTTTGTAGACGCCGGGGAGCTTAACGAGGTCCCATCCCTGGTAGTCGGCGGAAGAGCCGGGGTTGGTCATCATAAGGCTGACGGCCTTGCCCAGGTCCATGGCGGAGCCGCCGCCGATGCCGATGATCCCGCTCACCGTACCGAATTCCCCCTTGAGACCTGCGGCGAGCTTGTCGACGTAAGAAGTCTTGGGTTCGTTGCTGACGTCGGCGAAGATCAGCTTGTCTTTGCCGCGGAGGGGGATGCGTTTGGCAAGGGGTTTATTTTCAAAATAGTGGTCGAGGAGGAAGACCATGGGTGCGTCGCCTTTTCGGTGCGGGGCCAGGATCTCGTCCAACTGATTGAAGCTTCCGCGGCCATAGATGACATACCCAACCATTTTAAAATTGCGAAACTTGTTCACACTCATAACATATCAGATTGAGCCGCAAAGTTAAGGGAATCCGGAAAAGCCGGAGGCTTTTCCCAAACATCAGATCGCGGTCGCCATAGGCGGGTTATTCCGCCACCAACGCAGCGGCTCCGAAAACTCCGGCCAGGAATCGCCGGGGGCGATTCGGCCGAAGGCCCGACATAAGCGAGTGGTTCGCGACATTGAGGGAGAACTAACCTACAAACAACGCAGCGGCTCCGAAAACTCCGGCCAG
>JAICXX010000366.1 GCA_025934485.1 Chitinophagaceae bacterium | reverse complement strand
GATAGATCATCTCGTCATTGTCATTGTGAATGAGATATATAGTGTCACCAGGTGATTGCGGATTGGTGACCGCATTCTCACCGTTGAAAAGCAATGCCGTGTCTTTCGTATCGAGGTTGGCGAGGGCGTCCATAAGGGCGCGGGGCGCAGGATAGGTGCGGATGGCTTTGACGAACCAGGCAGGCCCATTGGCGTCGGGATTGATGGCGACGGAGTCGCCGCGGACGGAGGCGGAGGGTAGGAGATAGTATTTTGTGTCGAGCATGTTGACGACAGACTGACCCTGCTGCGGGTATTTCTCGAGCTGGTTTTCGAGCAGGTCTTCGTAGATGCTCAGTTTGGCGGGGTGATAGCCCCCGATGCTGCGATGGAACCAGGCAGTGGTAGCGAGGTTCCTGATATTGCGGGCGCCATACCGGAGGTCGAGAACACGGTAGTAGGTCGTGTCCGTGCTGACCTGCTGGTCCGCGGGCGTGGGGGTAAACGGTGTCTGCGCTTCTTCCACGTCGCGATAACTGTCGTTATTCATATATAGGGTATCGAGGGCGAGGATGTCGATAACCGCCAGTGCGCCGATAGCCCAAAAGGCGATCAGGGGCTTTAGCTTGCCTTTGATCCATAAACCGGCGAGGGCGGCGGCGCCAAGGATGAAGAGGAGACTGCGGATGATGCTATCGAAGAAGATGCTCTGACGGTCAGCGCGCAGGTCGTGGAGGAAATTGCGGATCAGGTCCTGGACCTGGGGTTGCTCGTTGCCGGCGAATCGCCGGGGCAGTTCGCTGTCCAGGACATTGGTATAATCGAAGCTGAAATAGCAAAGGAAAAGGACGGCAAAGACGCCGCCGGTGAGGTAGAGTCCTTTCTTATATTGTTGCCAGACCCGGGTGCGCTCAGCGGCGGACAGGTTGAGCAGCTTGTCGAGGCTAAGCATGGCGAGCCAGATCAACAGCAGGTTGGGGATGCAGATGGCGACGCTGGGTGCGCGGAATTTGTTGAGCCCGGGAATGAGCTTGAGAAGTGCGGCATTGAAGTCCACAAAATAGCCGCCCCAGCTGATGAAGATGCCGAAGAGGGAGGCTGCGAGGATCCACCATTTATGTTTGCCGTCGAGGAGAAAAAAGCTGATCAGGGCCAGAAAACAGATGATGGCGCCGGCATAGGCAGGTCCACCGGTCCCGTCGGGGGAGATGCCGCCCCAGTAGTAATTGAGGTAATATTGAAAAATGTTTGCGCCCTGTGGAGGGAGGTTTTGGATGTCGGCGATCGCTTTGGAATCATCGGGGTTGATCATCGCGTTGATACTGCCATTGCCGCCGCCGCCGTAGATCTTGGGGACGAGGAGCTCGAACGCCTCGGTCTTGTACATGCTATAGCTTAGCGCATAGTCCTGGCTAAGACCGGTGGTGGTGACGTTGCCGCCGGGAGTGGCCAGCGCGCTGCCGTCACGCAGCGAGGCCCTGGCATAGTCGAGGGTCGTGAAGGCGACGACGGCGTTACAGGCAAGACCGACGACGGCGCCCGCGACGGTGAGCAGGCCGGCGGTAAGGAGATGACGGTAGTCGCCGGCTTTGATCCACCGGATCGCATAGGCGATGGTCATAAAGACGGCGATGATGCCCGCGTAATAGCTTATCTGGGGATGATTGGCGGCTATCAGGAGCGCTGTGAACAATGCCAGGATGGCAGTGCCGGTCCAGTAGCGTTTTTCAAAGATCAGCACGAGGCCGGCGAGAAAAGCAGGCATGATCTGGATCGCCTGGATCTTGGTTTCGTGACCTACGACCAGGGCCGTGGGGTTATAGGTCGTATAGGCATAGGCGAGGGCGCCGATGATACCTGCCCAGGGATTGACGCGAAGCGCCATTGCCAGGATATAGAAACAGATACAACCCAGGAAAAAGAAATTGGCGGGGTCGGGCAAGTGGAGGGTGAGGATAGTATAGACCAGGTACTGCGGCGAGAGCGCAGGGGCATCCATGGCGATCTGGTAGGCGGGCATCCCGCTGAACATGCTTTGGGTCCAAAGGGGGAAGTGGCCATGGGCGTCTTTGTAGACATAAGAGCTGTGAGACATCGCCTTCCACTGATCGTTATCGTGTTGGGTAAGGGCCTTGTGCTGGAACGCGGGCTGGCAGAAAAGGAAACTAACGAGCAGGAACACTCCTACGGCGATGGCGTGGGGAAGGATCGGTTTGTACCAGGTCTTTTCCATATACGAACAATATTAGACAAAAACAATAGTAACATGGTATCATTTTGGAGAATTTCCCGGGGTAGATTTGAGCATCTTATCTTATTGAACCGTTATGGCCTTAAAATTAACCAATCGTCTCTTCCCTCGTTTGCTCTTGCGCGCTTTCCGCTTGATCCCACCCGAGAGCGCCACACAACCGCTGACTCCGTATTTTCAATACAGGATCGGTGCTTATCAGAAAGACTACTACTTGTATTTCCGCAAGGAACCCAGCTGGCTCCGCTACAAGGTAGAAGCCTTCGACAAGATGATCGCCATGCAGGGATACGATATCCCGCGTTTCCTGGATTTTCATTATGCCGCTTATTCGGACAAGGAGGATTTTCTCCGATTCTTACGCTATGAGATCGAGGGCCGGCTGGCGGCTTTGAAGAAATATCCAAGGGACAATGTACCGGCTTATCCCGTCATACTGAAATGGCTGGACGAAAAACAGCCGTCGGAACCTGCCAAAACGGTG
>JAICXX010000243.1 GCA_025934485.1 Chitinophagaceae bacterium | reverse complement strand
TTGACGACATTCTTGCTGCCCTTGATAGGCTTGGGAAAAGCCGAAAGCCGTTTGTTGTCGACGACAATGGGTTTCCGGCCACCGCCATCCGCGAATAGCTGGATATCTTCCTTCAGCATGCCGATAAGCCCCTCCAAGTCTCCCTCCGACGCGGCCTGCAGAAAATTTCGCAGTATCTTCTCATGCACCCGCATATCGACTTTGAATCGCTGAGTCTCTTTGCCCAGATTGTCTTTGGCGCGTTTCACCAATTGCCGGCAGTTGTCCGTGCTTTTGTCGAAGATCTCCGAAAGTTCATAATAGTCATAGGCAAATACCTCTTTGAGCAGGAACATAGCTCGCTCCTGCGGCGTCAACCGTTCCAGCAGGACCAGCATGCCGATCGAAAGCGCACTATAGGATTCTATCCGAGCCTGGTCGCCGTCGACAGTATAGTTCCGCAGCGGCTCCGGCAGCCAGAAACCTATGTATTTCTCACGTTGTACCCTGGCGCTGTGGAGATGGTTGATGCATTGGTTGGTGACGATCCTTACCAGAAAAGCCTTGGTCTGGCGAACATTATTCGTATCCGCCTCCATCCATTTGAGATACGTGTCCTGGACGATATCCTCCGCGGCATCGATGCCCCCAAGCATATTATAGGCAATGGAAAACAACAAGGCCTTGTATTCTAAGAAAGTCTCCGTTTTATTGGTCATAAAAACAATTTCCTCTAACAGGAGACAAACGGCCTTGCCGTTTTGTGACAGGCTATGTGCAAATTTTTTATTCCCCTACGACTTCTTTTCCATGCACCCAGTCCCCATCGGCCGCCACGACGGCTACCCAGGGTTCACCGGGCACCAGCCGTCCCCGGAATTCGACGGTCGTCTCCGAACCGGCTCGCAATTCCGCTGTCTTTTCAGTGTCTCCGAAATCTACCCCGTCTCCCCTTACTTCGATCCGGTGACGCCCGTTGCCCCGTAAGACCAGCCGCAGGATCGCCACCCGCCCCGAAATGCTTTGCCGGACGGTAAAACTAAACGCACTGTCCGGCCGCAAATCGAATGTATAATCGCTTCCTGGCAAAAGTTCCTGTTCGACCGTTACGTTCGCGCTGGTGATCCGATACCGCCCTTCGGGCAAATGAGCCGAAAAAATGCCGTTGGCGTCTGGCGTCACCACCGTCTCCCGGCCTGCCGTCACTGCCGGCTCCCGCCTGGGTGGAAGCTCGGTGAAGCACACCGCCGAATCGGCCCTGCCGCAGACAACCGCCGGCCCCCCGATGACCGAAAGGAGCCAGATCCAATTCGTCACCGGATGCCCCCAGATCTCTTTATATGTCCACATGCTTTGTACCGGCCAGTAAGGCTCGTCTTTCACGCCGCGGGTCTGAATGCCCACCGGCAGACCGCCTACCATGTCGCCCGAGGAAGGCGTGTACAAGGGGACGAAATCCTGGCCTTCACCATACATGGTGCTTTCGGCAAACGGATTCCGGCCGATGATCCATTCTAACTGACGCTCCGCCAGATCCGAAGAGGCGGGATCATTGCGTAAGGCGCCCGCAGCGGCCAGGGCCTGCGCCTGTGGCAGAATGGTCCCGAAATGTCCCCGGTAGTCCATCCATACGGGGAATAGCCGCAGATAGTGTCCCTTACCCAGGGGAACGCCGGTCAGCACCTGTTCCCGGTACGACTCCATCCTGCTTTCCGGAACATGCAGGTACTCGGTGTCGGCGTAGACCCCGCCGGGTAGAACCCCATAAGGGCCGGTATACGCCGCGATCTTCTTCAGATATTCGCTATACAAGGTTACGGAGGTATACCATTTGATCCAATCGGGATGGTCGGGAAAGGTATGGCACAAGGCCGTCAGCGCCAGGGTAGGGGCCTCATCGCGCCCCCGGTGGCAATAGTGCAATAATCTGTCCCTGGCCGTGCTGGTGTAGAAAAAACCTGCCAGCGGCGTAGTCCAATCCGGCCAGGTGCGTTGTTGCGACCCCGTGATCGAAGGTGCAAACGCCACAGCTTTATCCTCATATTGCCGCTCGCCGGTCGCTTTATATAATTCTACGGCCGCCAGGATCGCTATCGAGGGAAGTTCATCCTCGACATCATCGCTATCGAAAGTTCCCCGGAAAATGCCTTTGGGCTTCGTCAAGGTCGGCAGCCCCGCCGCAGCAAACCCCCAGTCCGCCCTGGCCATCTGCAGGGCATAGCCGGCCAGCCGGGGATCACTCTCCTTCAGGACGCGGCAGGCGATCGCTTCCACCAGCGCCGCTTCGAAATTCGTCAGCGGGTTGTTGCGGGCCGTCACCGTGATATCGTCATCATCGCCCATGATCCCATCCGTCCGCCGGCTGTTGATCGAGCCTGCATCCCGGAAACCATCGCCAAAACTGGTTTTGAGCACCCAGTCCAGACCCCACTTCGCTTCTTCGAGTACCCGCGCATATAGCTCGGGGTTGTCATTGCGCTGCTGCAGCTTTTCCGCCATGCTGAAAAGTGCATAGGTGATCTCATCGGTAGCCTCTGCCTGCTGACTCAGATCACCGGCATCATGCCAGCCCCCATTGATGTTGATCCGCTTGTCACCATGTACACAAGTCCAGTCGCGATGACACACGCCATGCACACCCGGCACGGCCATGCCGCATCGTTCCGTATAAAAAAAGTTCAGGGCCTTGCGGACCGTCTTTTCCCAGACATCGGCGTCTATTGGAAAAGGCTGCGTAGTCTCCGTACCCGCGCGCAGCTTATATGTCCCCGGGACGCGACATCCCGAGAAATCCATGACCTGGAAAACGCCGGTGGGCGTCGTCTGCGTTTCCACAGCGCCGGAGAAAGCGACATTTCCCGTACGCGCATCGATGAGCTGAAAAGTGTTGGCATCCAGCCCGCTGGCGACAGCGCTTTTCGGCGCTCCCGTTTGATACCCCGCCTGACTGTACGCAATGCGTCCCTTCCAGACATCCCAGCCCTCGATCTTGTCGGCATCTACCCGTTCGAGCGTGAGATCGTCGAAATAGAATCGAATGGAATCGGCCTCGCCCGGTGCACTGCCCGAAAGTCCATAAGACGCTTCGAAAGCCGTTATCTTGTCCCGCGCTACGTTGCCGATCTCCCATACGATATGGTTCCATTCATGGTTCCGCAGGATCAGGGAGGTGCTGCCTTCCTGCCCGAAAAGCGCCGGCAGCTTTTCCCGGCCATCGTTATACAATTGGAAATCGAGTGCAGTGGTGTAAAAGCCCGGTAGATCGGGATAGATCCAAAGCGAGATGCGGTTGTATTTCGTCCAGTCCTCACCGTCAAAATGCCGCCGGATGCCGGCACGCCCCCAGCCTCTGCCCGTTGCCGGCGCCAGACCGGGGAGCCGGGTAGGGATACGCATCGATAACGATCGGTTACCATGATGCACTTTCTCTGTCGTCAGACCGATAGCTGCTACAGTACCATTCGAATCTACCGTTTTCATCACCTTCCGTGCATCTACGATGGCGCCGCCGCTCGTGGTAAACGAACTCCAGTGATCGAGGTCTTCCATATCGTCGAGCGGACGGCTCTCCAACACCCCTTTGTTTAGCCAGCGGTAAGCGGCCGAGGCTTTTTCATCGGCCACCATAGGTTCCCTGCTTTGGGCGGCCGCTGCAAACGAGATAAGGGACAATACAATCATCGGGGATAGACGCATCGGTTGAAATTTGCACCAATTTACGGCATGCTACGCATTATTCTCCGCCACCACCGCGACGTCCGCTGCCAAATCCGCCGCCGCCCCCTCCACGACCGCCGCCGCCGTCCCCACCCCTGAACCTTCCGGGGAAAATACCCGGCATCCGCCGCTGATTCCTGCCGGCAAAATTGTTCAGGTTCCACGTAAAGGTGAGCATCGCATACCGTGTCAAGGTAGTTGTCCGGCTGTCGCTTACCTGGTTCAGTGAGACCGTTCTGCTCACTGCCGTATTCTTGTTTAGCACGTCGAAAACGGTGAGCCTGATCTCGCCATTCTTCTTTTTGAACAGCGACTTCGCAAGGCTGGGACTCCAGAGCGGAATGCTCGCATTGTATCCCGGCGTATGGTTGTCACTATAAGTATAGGTAAATGTCGATGCGACCAGCCAGCCACTATTGGTATACGCCGTGAACTCCGCATCGACGACCTCCGACCAGTAATCGAAATCCGAAGATGGCCGGATCGAATTCCGCGCGATAGTGTAATTCAGCGCCGAACTCAGGTTCATGTCGAAATTCTTCTTGATATTCGTCGTCCAGGAGATCGTCTCCGCGAGCGAAGCATTCCTCGTATAGTCATGCTGCAAGGAGATCACCGCGGGATTCCTGCCGGTATCCACCAGGTTCTGGCTTTGGGAATAGTTGATATTGGTGATCAGGTTGAGATTCGATTTCGGCCTTTTCAACGCGAACCCATAATCGAAATACCCGGAGACGCTATAGGTTCCATCGAGATTTATCGACTTTGTGGTCTGCCCGCCTTTGTCGTTGGGAATGATCTCGCTTTGGATATCGTTGACCGTGGTGCTCGCATTGATGGTAGCGAAGACCACATTCTGGCTCGACGGGTTGAAGGAAGAGTATAACATCCGGATAGCATGGGTGAACTGCGGTTTCAACGATTGATTGCCTACGGTAAAATTGATGTCGTCGGAAGTGGTGGTCAGGGGTTGGAGCTGGCTCGCGGTAGGATTTCCCGTTCTTCCCGTATAATACATCCGCAGGCGTTGCCGGTTGGAGAAAGAATAAGTAAAGCTCACCGTCGGCGTCACGTTGACAAAATTGGCGACTACAGGAATATTCTTGGTCGTATTCAGGCTATTGAATCGCAGGAATTGCAGCCCGGAACCGATGTTGAAATTGGCTTTTCCAGCCTGTAACCGATAGCTCAGGCTGAACCGGTCGCTATTGCCGACGAACTTATACGAGTTGCTGAACAGGCTATCGAATTCCGTGTAGGCCTTGGCGGCGTCCTGGTAATCGAAGGTGTTGTTGTTGGTGGTGCTCTTTGTATACGTATGGTTGTAGTTGAGCTCGATGATGGAATGCTTGCTGACCGGTTCCGTATAAGAAAGGGTAGGGGCGAGGCTTACGGAATGCAGCGAGTCATTATAGTATTGCCGGAGGGTCTGGGTGGAATCCAGCACATAGAAGTTGTTCAGCGAATTGTAATAGCCGTTCCCGCCGTTAACATTCACCGTTCCCGTAATGTCCAGCGAAATGGTCCGAAAAGGTTTCTTGAATTTATGGCGAAGCGTCAAGTTGGAGCCGTTGATGTTGAATCCGCTGTTGGTGCTGTAGCTGTTGCCGTTCGAGGAGCTCACGGGCCTGCCGTCCTGGTCTATCGTGGAAGAGACCGAAGAGGAATTGGGACTCGTACGCTGAAAGGTGATATTCGGCCGGAACACGAACGAGTTGCCGCTATCGCTTTTATTTTCAACATTGAAGGAGAACCGTTGATTGGTGGTGCGGCTGATGGCCGGATTGCTCCGGGTCGTGGTATTGGATGTGTCATCTGCCGTAGAGAAGAATTTTTCAGTGAGACTCTGCGTATTGTTGGCAACGTGGTTGAAATTGTAAAAATAGCTTCCATAGGCATCAAACTTACCCCAGGAATCGCGGTAGTTGACTCCGCCGGCCCAAACGGTAGTGATGCCCGACGCGCTTTGGTTCGTCGCTGCGCCTGGGCCAACCCCGCTACCGCGGCGGCCGCCCGAAGAACCCAGGACATCCTGTACCGTAAAATTCTGTTTGTTGACATCGTTGCCCTGTCCCAGCACCGAGATCTGCTGTTCATTGTCGAACCGGTGGAAGTTAAAACTCTCGTCGTATTTCTCATCCGTTCCCCCGCCGGCTATCGCCCGGCCAAAATACCCCTGGCGCTTATCCCGCCGCGTGACGATATTGATAGTCTTGATACGGTTGCCGTCGTCAAACCCCGAGAACTTGCTTTGATCGTCGAGGTCGTCGAAGATCTGGTATTTCTCGACGATCTCGGGTGGAATATTCCGGGTAGCTAACTTGGGGTCGTTGCTAAAGAACCGCTTGCCGTTCACCAGCACCCGGGTGACCTTTTCTCCTTGTGCCGTGATATTCCCGCTGGCGTCGACCTGTACGCCGGGTAGTTTTTTCAGCTGGTCTTCCGCTACGGCATTGGGCTTGGTGGCAAAACTCTCTGCATTGTACTCCACCGTATCTTTCTTGATCTGCATCGGCGGACGCTGGATCACGATCTCTGCGAGCATATCGGCTTCCCGGTGCAGGTAGAGGGTGGAAAAGTCGACATCCCGCGTCACCCCATTGATACTGAATGGTTTTCGAATATGGTGGTACCCTTCGAAGGTGATCAGCAAGCTATAATTGCCCGCTGCAAGATTCTTGAAAAAAAAGACCCCGTGCTGATCCGTGATCACGAATTGCACATCCGACGTGTCTTTTTCCGGCGTGACGCTCACCGTGGCCTCGCTCAACGGCTGTTTACCCGCTGTATCGGCGACAATCCCCTTCACGGACCCCCTGATCCTGCCCTGGGAGAAGGCCTGATTAACCGATAATAAACCGCAAAAAAGCATCACCAGGATAATCGTTCTCATAACGTCACCAAATGTACACATGGTGACCGGAACGGGCCCGCTCCATCAGGTGAATGCCCCGCATTTCTCGGTGTATGGATAAAAGGAGAATCGACATAGTCAAAAACCCTTAACTTGCAAGTTACTGGACCCAATTTGGATGTATGAAAAAGCTGACCTTGGTAATTTTCCTGCTGGTACTCCTGCAGGCGGCACGCGCTCAATTCGAAGGGATATTGATGTACGACTGTACGATCAAGAACAAGACGCTAACGAGCGTCTATTGCGCCAGGAATAAGGTGCTCCTGGAATCTAAGATCTACCCTATGAAGGGTGGTGCCGCCGATATCAGTGCCGGCAAAGAACAGGACGATCTGCTCTTCGACTTCGACGCGCACAAGATCTACCGCATCTCGTCCAAACATAAGGCTGCCATCTCCGGCGATATGGGGCCTGTTGCCGCGGATCGGTTCGATAAGATCAAAAGCGATGAAATCTCCGTAGAGGATAAAGGGGCGGAAAGGATCGGGGATTATAACTGCCATCACTTTGTCGTCAAGCTGAAGAATAAACAGCTGGACCTCTGGATCACCAAAGACCTCGGCACCACGCCGCTATGCATGGTCTCGCAATTCGACTATTTTCCCGCGGGCTCCGTCCTTAACGACAAGCTCAAAGCAGCCGGCGCCGATGGTATTGTGGTCCGGTCGAATATTGACGATGTGGTCGTGAACCTCACCGGCGTACAGCGAAAGACCGTTCCTCCTTCTTATTTCGAGATTCCCGGCGGCTATTCAAAAGAGCAGTAGAGAAGGGTTAAAGCACCAGCGCCGCATGTAATTTTTTAAGCGCTTCCGCCGGCTCGCTGCAAAAACCCGGATGTACTCTCGAGGTCTGCAGGATCGTGCTTCGCTGCGCTGTAAGCCAGCGGAACCTTGACGCGGCATCGAGCTGGCCGATGGACCCTCCGCCGCTGCCGCCGCGTACCACCTCCGCGAAAGCATGGAGATGCCCCTCCAGCTCTTCGATGTCCAAACCCGGCGCAAAGGCCAGCAGCCGCCCTGTATTCAGCGTAAAGATCAATTCCAGGTATCTTGGCCTGGGGCAATACAATACCACTCCCACATTCAGGAATTCCTCCCTGTCCACCCGCGGCACCACCCGGATAACGGCATACTCAAATAATTGCTTGTCTTGCATGCAGGGCTTCGTTTAAAAACACAGCTGACGAGGCGACACGCATCGTCAGGAACTCCTTATATACTTTACGGATCGCAACGGGATCTTCCGACGCACCAGCGCCCGGACAATTCACCAGCCATTCATCCGGTACCAGCTCTACGACGGCGTCTATCCGTTCCGGTGTCAGCAGCGCACGGAATGCCAGGTCCACTTCGACAAGGCGAGATGCCCATGGCAACAACACA
>JAICXX010000249.1 GCA_025934485.1 Chitinophagaceae bacterium | reverse complement strand
GGGTATAGACCTCTTTCGTCGTGGGGAGATGATAGTGAATGATGTACCGGATATTCGGCACATCCAGTCCCCGGGCGGCGAGGTCGGTGGTGACCAGGACGTTCGAACTGCCGTTGCGGAATTTCGCCAGCGCACTGTCCCTTTCCGGCTGCTCGAGTGCTCCATGATAAAAGACATTCACGATTCCTTTTTCCTTTAACAGGGTACTGACCCGTTCGACCGACTCGCGGTGATTGCAAAATACGATCGCGCTGCGGTCGCCTACCCGGCAGAGGAGGCGGAACAGGGTTTCCAGCTTATCTTTTTCGGGGCTCGACAGTTGCTGAAGGGCTAGCCGCTGGGGCCTTTCGGCGGTGAGGAAATCCAAGGTCTGCGCTGACTGGAGCCCGACAAAATCGGGGATCTCGGTGGCAGCGGTCGCCGAGGTGAGTATCCTTTTCGTCAGGGAGGGCAGGGAGCCGATGATAAAAGCCATCTCGTCCTGGAAACCCAGTTCGAGGGATTTATCGAATTCGTCGAGGACCAGGGTTTTGATGGCGCGGGGTTGAATATTACCCCGACGGATATGATCGGCCAGGCGGCCGGGTGTCCCGATGATGATGGCCGGGGCTTCTTTTAGATTGTTTTCCTCCGTCTCTCTGAGATGGCCGCCATAGCAGCAGGTGACCTTGAATCCGGTACCCATGAGCTTAAATACCTGCTCTATTTGTATCGCCAGTTCGCGGGAGGGAACGATGACAAGGGCCTGGGTGCCCGCGGTCTTTTCGTCCATAAAAGTCAGCACGGGTAAAAGAAAGGCCAGCGTCTTGCCCGAACCGGTATCGGCAAGCAGGATCAGGTCGCCATCCTGTTGCGCGGTTTCGAGCGCCCGGGTTTGTAGTTCGTTGAGTTCGTCGATCTTGAGATTTGACAGGAGCCTGCTGGTGACTTCGGGGGTTAGTAACATCCTGCAAAAGTACGCTTCTCACTTCAGCTGGGCAATCTTATCCTTGTCCAGCGGCTTATTGAGGAAGCGCTGCACGAACACATTCTCTTCCGCCAGCTTCCGGTCGTTCTCATCGAGGGAGGTGGTGAGCATCATGATGATGCATTTTTTCCGGATATTTTCGGGCAGGCTTTTGTATTCGTTGAGGAAGTCGAAACCGGTCATTTCAGGCATATTGATGTCCAAAAAGATCAGATAAGGAAGCTCTTCTGGGCGGTCATGAAGCGGTTTGAGATAGTCCAGGGCTTCCCGGGCCGACCCCATACAGATCACTTCGTCGGCGAATTTCGTCGTCTTCATGACCATTTCCGCGATATACAGGTCGATCTGATTATCATCGACGACCATCACCTTTCTGCTTTTCGGTTCCATATGACTGTTTAGCTTGCCAGGTTTGGCAAATGAATGTTGAATACGGTGCCTTTGCCGGGTTCGGATTCGAGCTTGATAACGCCATTGAGTTTTTCCACGGTCTCCTTGACGATGTATAGACCAAGACCGGAACCGACAGATTGGGTAGAGACACGGTAGAACATATTGAAGACCTTTTCGTGGTTCTTGCTTTCGATGCCGATGCCGTTGTCGGTGATCCGAATATCCGCGGAAGACGCCGTGATCGCCACGGAGACCTCTACAAAAGGATCGGCTTCCTGTGGATTTTGATAACGGATACTGTTCGATATGAGGTTATTGAGAATGATGCTTAGCCGGCTCCGGTCCGAATGGAAAGCGACGCCGTTCTCGATCTTCGTCCGGACCTCGACCTTTCTCTGGTCTTCGGTGCACATGAACTTCAGGTTATTGCAGACGTCTGTAAGGAGGTCGGCGAAATGTACTTCCTGCGTGTCGACTTCCAGCCTGGAGTTGCGCGAGTAATCGAGGATATCGATGATGAAGCCATCGAGCTTTTTTATGCTGCTTTTGAGAAGCGACACATTCTTTTCGATGAAAGGATCCATTTCGCCCATTTCACAGAGGCCAACGACTCCCAACATAGAGGACAAGGGGGCCCGGAGGTCGTGCGAGACGCTGTATACGAACCGGTCGAGCTCCTTGTTCGATTTTCTCAGCTCTTCGTTCGATTGCAGCAGGGCATTGCGCTGGGCCTGCTCTTCCTGGAAGCGGCCCATTTCATAGGTTTGCTCAATTTGCACTTCGGTTTGCTTCTTCATCTGCCATGCCCACAGTCCACAGATAAAAAATACGATGGTAGCCAGGAATCCATGGATGATAAAGGTCTGGAGGGTCATGTAATCGAGCTGGGTAAAATAGACCTTGTCATAGCCGAGGTATTGGAGGTAACCAAAGGTGGCGTGATGGACGATGACCAGTGCGGCGAGGGGAATCTGTAATTTCCAGTTCTGATAGGTGATCAGGATGGCGCTGCCGATAAAGGCGATGAAATGCATTTCGAATAGCCCGTGCATCTGGTAGATGTATTGGGCCATGAAGATGCCGAATACCAGGCTCACGATGTACTGATAGGCGTCAGAATCCGGCAAGAGCCATTTAGTGGCGTAATACGCGACCAATGACAAACCGCCTATGCCGATAGCGACCAGCCAGGTGTCGTAGAATACCGCGAGCCCGAGGCCGGCGGTGAAAAAGCTGAAGAGGAAATAGTTCATCAGCTTGTCTGACTTGTGCTTTACCTGTAACAGGTAAGCATCGTGCATGTCTTGATAGGTTGTTTGCTGGGTCATAGGGTTTATTTTGTACACACCGGTAGTGTGCAGCCATAGGCTTTCAAGGCAAGACCCGGGAAGATCGGTTGGGGTACATTGCGAAACAGCGAGTCGATGGCCATTTGCGCATAGCTGGTTCTCGAGTCGGTGCAATACCGGCTTTTGTTATAGTTACCGCGATAATAGAGATGGTGGTTGGCATCCAAAAGGACGGCTTGTGGGGTCGAATACACGCCACATTCTGCCGCCACCGTCGAGTCGAAGGATACAGGGAGGTCGAGATCGAACTTGTCCTTTATTTGTCTTTCGGTGTAGGAACGATTATTCAGCACGACGATGGCGAAGGAAATTCTGTCGCCATATTTTCTTACCAACGCTTTGAAGAAAGGAACATTGAAGCGGGAGCAGGGGCAGTCGGGGTTGAAGAAATGCACGAATACGGGTTTGTTTGGCGCAACCGGCAATTTTCCGGCTAATTCGATGTAGGCCCCGGTTTTGACCGGGCGGTAGGTCGCTGGCACGGGTGTAGGCAGGCTATACTTCCAGTCCGTATACCAGAAGATGCAGGCCATGCTGCTAAAGGTAACCAGGAGCAATACTATCGTCAATGCCTTTTTCACCGGGATTGGGTCTCCTTAATTAGACAACCCAAAACGGCGGGATGTAATCGGTTATTGTATATATATCGGTATAAGTGGTTCCATGGATGGGAAGGGTGTCCCGGAGGGAGATGCGCGCGTGCTCGCGGGGGCGCTCGGCTGCCGCTGGATTGCGCGCAATTACTTCCCGACCAGCAGGCTCCGGGTCCGGACACCTTGCGCGCTGAAATAGCCCAGACAGCCGCCGGAGATATTGCCGGTGGGGTTGGCTGGGGAGGCGCCCCCGGTGGAGCCATTGGCATTCTGCTGCAAGGCGAACCAATAGTGGTAAACGGTGGAGTCGAGGTTGATCATATCGATGCGGACGGAATCGCCGGTGTTGATATCGCGGTGGGGATCTTTCGTATCGTTATTGAAGTCGAGCTGGTCTTTGACGGTGAGTCCATCCGTGAATTCATCATTGCCGAGAAAGACGGTTTGTTCCTGGCGGCCATTGACATATTGCACCCAGCGGTAATAGTTGGGGGGGCCGGCGGGGTCGGTATAGACAACGGTGAGATATCTTTTGGTGGTGAGGACGCCGTTGCTGACGTAGATACTGTCCATCCCTACGACGGGGTTTGGCATGGTGGACGAGGCGGTGTAGAGGACGCCATCGAGAACGACCTTCAGGTTATAGGTATTGCCGGGTATGCCGGCGAGCGTGCTGTTTGTGTAGACTCCCGGGCCCGATTCCGTGAGCGGGTAGGCCGAGTCATTGTGTTCTATGGTGACAGTGGCGCCGCTGACCCCGGTGAAGGTATTGTTGGAGCTGAAGTCTTTGGTCTGTGTGATGGAGACGCTGGCGCCGCCCGGCTGGTCGGTGACCACTCCTTCGATCACGTATTTGGTGGCGCCGGTGTTGAGGTGTACGGTGATCACGCGTTGGCAGGCGCATAGCAGACCTATGGTGATCAGGGTTAGTATTCGTATTTGCCGCATGAGTCTAAAATTTGAAATTATAAGATATGCTGGGTACCCATCTGAAGAGCGAGGTCTCCAGTGCCTGGGTGACATTGGGATTGGTAGGGCTCTCGCGGAAGCTGATCTGGTAGGCGTTTTCCCGGCCATAGGCGTTGTACACGCCAAAGACCAGCTCGCTGGAGAATTTCTTCGTCTTTTTTAACTGATCCGTGAAACTAAAATCCAGCCGGTGATAGTCGGGCATGCGATAGGCATTCCTGTTAGTATAGTAAAAATATACATCTCCGTTGACCGTGTATTTCCCGTTGGGGAAGGTGACGGCGTCGCCGGTGTAGAAGACCCAGTCCGCCGAAAAATTCCATTTTTTGTTGATCTCATAGACGCCTACGATGGCAATATCATGGGTCCTGTCCTGCCGGGCATTGTACCATTGGTTATTGTTGATGCCATTGATGCGGAGTTGTGTTTTGGAGAGGGTATAGCTGATCCATCCGGTGAGGCGGCCGACCCGTTTCTTCAACAAAAATTCGATCCCATAGGCCCGGCCTTTGCCAAAGAGAAGTTCGGACTCGATGGGGTGGTTGGTGAAGACATTGGCGCCGTTGCGATAGTCGATCTGGTTCTGCATGGCCTTGTAGTAGGTTTCCACGGTGAGTTCATATTTATTGCCGGCCAGGTTCTTGTAATAGCCGATGGCCCATTGGTCGGCGAGCTCGGGTTTGATCACATTGGTATTCGCCACCCACTTGTCCGTGGGGTTATTGGCGGTGTTGTTGGAGATAAGGTGGAGATTTTGGGTATTGCGGACATAGGATGCCTTGATGGATGTCGTGGGGTTTAGCTGGTAGCTGGCTGCGATCCGCGGTTCGGGATTGACGTATGTTTTTACGATCTGGCCGGAGCGGTAGTGCAGGGTATCGATGACCTGGCCATTGGCATTGAAGTTATAGTAGTCGCCCTTGCCAAGGACGGAAAATGCCGAGAGTCGCAGGCCATAAGTAATGCTTAGCCGGTCGGTCGCTTTCCAGGTGTCGGTGGCATAGACGGCATTTTCGAGCGAATACCGGCGCGGGAGCGCGATAGAATTGATGCCGGCGTCGGCGCCGATGGCCGTGATCTCGCCGGGACGGATGGTGTGGAAGATGGCATCGAGCCCGGTGCTGAGGGTGTTTTTTGAGCCGGCGTACCATTGCAGGTCTTCTTTGAGGTTCCAGTCGCGGATTTGTGAAAAGATATTGAAGTCGCTGCCATCCTGGTTGTCATGGATCTTATAATCGTAATTGCTATAGATAAGGGAGGTATTGGAGAAAAGGCGCGTGC
This sequence comes from Chitinophagaceae bacterium, assembly GCA_025934485.1. Lineage (GTDB taxonomy): Bacteria > Bacteroidota > Bacteroidia > Chitinophagales > Chitinophagaceae > Puia. The sequence continues at coordinate 2,230 of JAICXX010000249.1, read as the reverse complement.
TGAACAGGTGGTTCCATCGGAGGGTGGCGGTGGTATTGCCCCAATTGATACCGGCGATATTCGACTGGGCAAGTACGTCCCGGCCAAAATAGCCTGAGAGATAGAGCCGGTCCTTGTCGCCGAAGCTATAATTGGCTTTTGCATTGAGGTCATAGAAATAGAGTTGGCTTTTGTTGATCGTGGAGTCGGAGGAGAGTTTCAGGAAGAGATCGGCGTAGGTCCTTCGGCCCGAGATGAGGAAGGATGATTTGTCCTGCTGGATGGGGCCTTCGACTGTAAGACGCGAGGAGATGATCCCGATGCCGCCGTTTACGCCGTAATCTTTGTTGTTCCCTTCGTTCATCTTTACGTCGACCACGGAGGAGAGTCTTCCGCCGTATTGGGCGGGCATGCCACCCTTGTAGACATCGATGTTTTTTATCGCGTCTGAATTGAAGGTGGAGAAGAATCCCAGCAGGTGGGAGGGATTGTATACCACGGCTTCGTCGAGGAGGATCAGGTTCTGGTCTGCGGCGCCGCCCCGGACGTAGAAGCCGCTATTGCCGTCGCCGGCGGATTTGATGCCCGGCAGTAACTGAATGGTCTTGAGGATATCCCGTTCACCGAAGATCACCGGGATCTTGTTAGCCTCGCGGATGTTGAGCTTTTCCAGACCCATTTGGGGACTTTGAAGGCTTCTGCCGTTCGTGGCGGCTACGACGGTGACCTGTTGAAGGTCTTTTGCTTCTTCATCGAGCTGGATATTCTCTACGAGGTCGCTGGTCAGTGTGAAGTCGAGGGTTTGGGTCTTAAAGCCTATGGCGGTTATGGTCATGCGGTAGGGGTCCGGGCCGGTCGTGGGGCCGGCCTTGCGGCTGGCGGGGCTGGCGGCGCTGCTCGTGCGGCTGGTCGTGGGGCCGGCCGTGCTGCCGGTGGGGCTGCCGGCGGGGAGGATCAGGGAGTAGAAGCCGTATTCGTTGGTGGCGGTCGTGACGCTGCTGGCTCCGGGTGCCGTGGGTGCAGGGGCTGATTCGACATGGACCGTGGCGCCGAGGATGGTCTCGCCGGTCCTGGCCGAGCGGATCGTGCCGCTGACGGTGAATTTTGCCGGTGTCCTCGTTTTGGCTGGCGGTGTGTCCGGCGTTGTTGCATTGGTTGATCGCTTGAGGATAATGTTCACCCCAACCTGCTTGTATTGCAGGTTCGTTCCTTTGAGCAGCGTCCGCAGGATGTTTGCGACGGACTCGTTCTTTACCGCGAGGGTGATATCGTTATGGTGCTCTACGTCTTCGGCGCTCGCCAGGAATTTGAAAGGGCTCAGCCTTTCGATCTGGTGAAGGGCTTCTTTCATGGAGGCATGATTCAGCTGCAGGGTGATCTTTACGTCATCCAGTGATTGGGCATGGGCCGGATGGGCTGCCGTGAGTATTAGCAGCCCGATGATGAAGGTCGAAACGCGCATAATAAGGAATTGATGTTAATTGCAGGCCTTCCCCGAGATGGTGATCGTATGCCGGGTTGTATCTTGTTGAAAATTCAAATCAGTGGTTTCCTTTAATGCAGTGAGCATTTGTTGCAGGGAGATGGTATTCTCGAAATTCAGATAGTATCTGCAATGGCCCATCGAGGGTTTTGCAAAGACGAATTGGACGTTGTACCATCTGCCGAGACTGGCGGCAATCTCTTCCATCGTTTGCCCGGAGAATTGTAGTCTTCCTTGTCGCCAGCCTACAATTTCGGTAGTGTCGATGGTGACTGTGGTCGACTTCCCGGTGCGGGCGTCTGCTTTTAGTTGACGGGCGGCGGTGAGGACATCGAGCACGCGGGTGCTGTCGCCGACTTTTACCTTGCCGCTGATGACGGAGACTTCGGCCAGCGCCTCTGTCCGGAACGCCTTGACGTCAAAGCGCGTACCCAGCACCGTTGTTATAAGCGGGCCTGAGTGGACTATGAAGGGATGGGCGTCGTCTTTTGTTACGTCGAAATAGCCTTCGCCATCGAGATATACTTCGCGTGAACTTCTTCCGAAATTCGGGGAATAGCGGATCGTGCTGACGGCGTTCAGCCAGACTTGAGTGCCGTCCGGGAGGTGGAAGGTCAGGATCTTGCCGGCGGGGTTCCTCCTTTCGACGAGTGCGGGGTTGCTTTGGCGAGATTGGCGGGCCAGCCAGATGGAGGAAATGATGAGGAGCAGACAGGCTGCCGCGGCCACCTGCCAGGGGCGGAGAGGGAAGATTTTTCCAGGGGTGGG
>JAICXX010000299.1 GCA_025934485.1 Chitinophagaceae bacterium | reverse complement strand
TCATGACGAACATCGCGATCATTTCCATACCGGCCCTGAGCTTGTGTAGTAACTGCACCGAGTAATAAGCCGGCAGCGAGGAGGAAAGTCAATTTCGTTTTCATCTTAGTAGATTTTAAGTTAAGGCTCATTAGCGAGCTCATATATAAGATGGCTGGCAAGTTGTTGTGTTTAAGGCAGATACGTTAGAGCTATGTTAAAAGGATTTTGGGCTGTGTAATCGCATGACCGGGGACATCTTAGATAAAAGTATCTTTAAACAAATTCCTTCCTACGTATGAAAAAGGGTCTGCTTTTATTGCTTTTATGCATAACCGGTTTTTTCGTTCACGCGCAACAAGACGGCTATGACCGACGATGGAATACAGTGGATTCCCTGATCAATAAAAAAGGGTTGACGACAGCGGCGCTGACAGAGGTGAATACGATCTACGGCATGGCGCGGCGCGAGAGGAACCAAGGGCAACTGATCAAGGCACTGCTCTACCGGTTGCGGCTGGAACAAAAACGCTCGGACGATGGGCTGCCTGCTTCAATCAGGGAACTAGAGCACCAGGTCGACTCGAGCAGCGGCGCGGTGAAGGCCATTCTCGAGAATATGCTGGCGGGTCTTTATGCATCGTTTTTACGCGAGAGCTCCTGGACGTTTTCCAGCAGGACACCGACGGAGGAAAAAACCGATAGCGATCTCACCACCTGGTCGATACCGGATCTCGACCAAAAGATCGCGCAACTCTACCAGCAGTCGCTTGAGCAGGAACAGCTGCTGACCCATATCGCGTTGAAACAATACCAACCTATTATTATAAAAGGACAGGCACCGGCGTTGCGTCCTACGCTTTGGGACCTGCTGGCGCATCGGGCGCTGGACTTTTTTAAATCCGGATCAGTTAATCAAGTGAGCCCGGCGCGTCCCTTTTTGTTCAACGATCCGGAATTATTTGGCGATGCCGCCGTTTTTTCGAAACACCCGTTTGTCGCCGCCGATAGTTCGGATAATCGCTATAGGGCGATAAAGCTTTTTCAACGGCTGATCCGGCTGCATCTTGGCGATAACCGCCCCGATGCATTGATCGCCGTGGATGTCGAGCGGTTGAATTATGTAAAGGCGAACTATCCCGATCAGGAGGACGACTATATGAAGGCGTTAGGCCGGATCACCGCCGCATACCCCCGCTCACCCGCAGCGGCGGAGGCCTGGTATTGGCAGGCCAACCAGCATTATTTTGACGCGGTGACCACTGACGGCCATATTGTGGACTCCAATGGATGTGTCGCGGCCCGGGCGATCTGCGAAAAGGTGCTCGCCCTACCGGACAGCAGCGAAGGTAAGGCGCTTTGTACGCTGCTGTTGGAAAACATCGTTCGTAAGGTTATGACCTTGCAGATGCAAAAGGTGCATATTCCTTCCCGGCCCTTCCCGGTGCTGGTGAGCTGGCAGAATTTCAACCGGCTCTATCTACGGATCGTTCGCCTGGATGACAACTCGGCCTCCCCGGCGATGCAGCGGGGTATCTATGACAGTGCCTCCCTGAGCCGTTTGCTCTTTATGCCGGCGTATCGGGCCTATGCGCAGGAGCTCCCCGATCCGCATGATCTTCGGTTGCACAAGACGGAGATCGCCATTGGGTCGCTGCCGCCGGGCGCTTATGCCTTGCTGAGCAGCTCGGACAGCAGTTGGAGCAGGAAACAAGGCGTGCTGGGTCTGCAATATTTTGTCGTCTCCGCGATCGCCTATATCAACAAAGAGAAGGATTATTTCGTAGTGAACCGCGAGACGGGTAGGCCGATCGCCGGGGCTCGGGTGCGGTTCCTCCAAGTATCGTATACATCTAATGGACGCCAGGCGAATAAGGTGGTCGGTACTTATGTAACGGATGCCGATGGGCATTTTGTCGAAAACATCAAATCAACCGATGGGTTTGGCGCAGACCTGGACATCAGCATTCCCGGCGATCATCTTTGGCCGCTGCAAAGCGAATATATTCAGGCATCGACAGAGGACCCAGCGGTTGTCGATAGAAATAAGTTTGAAGAAGAAAATGCGCATTGCTATTTTTTTGCGGACAGAAGCATTTACCGGCCGGGGCAAACAATCTATTTCAAAGGCATTGTAACTACCGAAGACTTCGATACCCGTAGGCCAAAGCCTTTCTCCGCGCATACAACCACGGTGATCCTGTACGATCCTAATGAGCAGGTGGTAGATTCTATGAAACTGACCACGAACGAATTTGGCTCTTTTCATGGCACATTCAAGCTCCCGGAGAACCGGCTTAACGGGGTATACCGCCTCAACACACCGACTAAGGGCTCCCTCGCGTTCTCCGTGGAAGAATACAAACGGCCGCGGTTCTTTGTCGACTATGACAGGCAGAGCGACAGCTATCGGGCGGGCGACAGCATCCGGGTGACGGGGATGGCCAAAGGCTATGCCGGCAATGGCGTCGACGGCGCCAAAGTGCGCTATCATGTGGTTCGGAAGACCCGCTACCCTTATCCGTGGATGTTCGGACGGATCGTCCGGCCTTATCAGCGGGACCAGGAGATCGCCTCGGGAACGCTGACGACGGATGCTGCGGGCCGGTTCAGTTTTGTGTTTTTTGCTACCGCGGACCAGGGTGCACAGCGGAAATACAACCCGGAATTCGATTTCGAGGTGAGCAGCGATGTTACCGATATCAATGGCGAGACGAGGTCGGGGACGACGGATATCGTGGCCGGCTTTACGGCGGTGAAGGTTTCGCTCGATGTGCCGGGCGGGGATCGGATGCCGGCGGATAGCATGCGGTCGATATTGGTTGGCGCGAGTAATCTTGCCGGTGTGCCGGTGGCGGCGGATGTACAGGTCTCCATCTATCCCTTGCAGGCGCCGAAACGGCTGATCCGCGAACGGTTGTGGGATGTGCCGGACCTTTATACGATGTCCGAGGCGGCTTGGCTGGATTCTTTTCCGCATGATGAATACCGGCAGGAGACGCAAAAGGAAAGCTGGCCGAGAGGGGCGGCTATTTGGGATACGCTTGAGCGATTGGCGGGCGCAGCGGGGCCTAACGACGGGGCGACGGGGCGCACGGCTGTTCCCGGAGCCGGTGCGGGACAACTGCGGTTAGCTATTCCCGGTGGGAGGCTTACGCCTGGCTGGTATGTGGTCGAAGCGAAGACCCGCGGCAAGTACGGGAATGAGGTCAAGGACCTTCGGTACGTCGAATTGTATGATGGCAAAACGGGCAGCCCCGCTAGTCCGCAATATACCTGGGGTTCCGGGGATGCGGACGCGGTGGAGCCGGGTGGAAAAGCGTCAACTTCCATCGGGACTTCGGCGAATAACGTGTATGTCATCCGCAGCGTCGAACGGAACGGACAGACCCGGTACAGCAATTTTACCTTGAACGGCAATCAGCAGCAAACGGAATGGGCGATCGCCGAAAAGGATCGGGGTGGTTTCTCCGTGATCGATGCTTTTGTAAAAGACAACCGGTTGTATACGCATTCGTCGGTGGTGCATGTGCCCTGGACGAATAAGGAGCTGGATATCCGTTACGCCAGTTTCCGGGATAAGACCGAGCCTGGAAGTGCCGAAAAATGGCAGCTAACGATCGGGGGGCATCGCGGGGAGAAAGTGGCGGCGGAGATCGTCTCGGCGCTTTATGATGCCTCGCTGGATCAGTTTGCCCCTCACAGCTGGGAGAAGCCGGATCTTTATCCATCGGTGCGTTCCGCCACGGTGTGGAACGGTCTCGGCAGCTTTAATCTCGATGTATCGCAGTTTCTCTCGTTTGATCGGGTGAAGCCGCCTTATTATTTTCGGCCTAATAGCGAGTTGATGGGGCCGTTGGAAGCGCCAATGGTCGTGATCGGGTATGGCAGCCGGCGGCTTAACGCCAATGCGTCGGCAATGGACTTTGACAAAACAACCAGCCCGGACGATATTCCTAAATCTACGCCGTCAGTTAGCGTCGATGCCAGTGGATCGGTGATAACGGAGCCCATGGCACAACCCCGAACCGATTTCCGCGAGACGGCCTTCTTCTTCCCCGACCTGCGGACGGACAGCGCGGGCACTGTGAGCTTTTCCTTTACGATGCCGGACGCCTTGACGACATGGAAATGGATGACGCTGGCCAGCACGCGGGACCTCGCCTTTGGCTATTCGACCCGGCAGGTGATCACACAAAAAGAATTGATGGTCCAGCCCAATGCGCCGCGTTTTTTGCGCGAAGGCGACAAAATGGAGCTGCAGGTCAAGGTCGTCAACATGACCGATACCGAGCTCACGGGTCAGATGAGCCTGCAGCTCACCGATCCCACGACGGGACAAACGGCGGATGGCATGTTCGTGAACCGCCAGCCGAACCAGTACTTTACCGTAGAAGCGCATCGGAGCTCTGTCGTTAGCTTTCCGCTCGATATCCCTTATCAATACAATCGGCCGGTGACCTATAAGGTAGTGGCACAGGCGGGTGTCTTTAGTGACGGTGAAGAAGCGATCCTGCCGGTAGTCAGCAACCGGATGCTGGTCACGGAAAGCCTGCCCTTGAACCTTCCCAATGATGGAATGAAGCACTTTATCTTCGACAAATTATTAAAAAGCGGGGGCAGCGAGACGTTGAATCATCACGCTTTGACGGTCGAGTTTACAGCTAACCCGGCCTGGTATGCCGTACAGAGTCTCCCCTATCTCGCGGAATATCCCTATGAATGTGCGGAACAGACCTTCGAGCGTGCTTATGCCAATGCGCTGGCCAGCAAGATCGCCACAAGTTCACCTCGGTTACAACAAGTATTCGAACAATGGCGGACGGCGGATACCGCTGAGCTGCTGAGCAATCTGCAAAAAGATCAGGAGCTCAAGTCGGTGTTGCTGGAGGAAACGCCCTGGGTGCTGCAGGGTAAAACGGAAGCCGAGCAGCGAAAGAACATCGCCTTGCTGTTCGATATGAGCGTGATGAGCCGATCGCTGGAATCGGCATTCGACCGACTGACGGCCATGCAGTCGGCAGACGGCAGTTTTCCCTGGTTCAAGGGCGGCGCCGACGACCGGTATATCACGCAGTACATTGTGACGGGCATCGGTCATTTACAAAAATTACAGGCCATCCCCGCGGAGCTGACCGGAAAGGCGAATGCAATCGTGATGGCGGCGATGCCTTATCTGGATGGGCAGTTGAAGAAAGATTATGAAGCGGCCAGGGCAGCGGAAAAGCGGGCCGGCAAGCCGTTGATCACCGGACTGGACCCGCTCGCTATCGACTATTTGTATATGCGCAGTCTGTTCCCCGATTATGCCATATCCGGGGATGTCTTCCCGGCCGTCAACTATTTCCGGAAGAAGGCGCAGCAGGGATGGGT
>JAICXX010000016.1 GCA_025934485.1 Chitinophagaceae bacterium | reverse complement strand
TTTTTTGTGTTCTCATGCACCACGTCGATATCGTTCGCGTGCAGCTGCCCGCTCAGCACCTCGCTGTCGACCATGTTCTTGCTGCAACCCAGCGTAATGATATTGACCTTATCCCGTTGTAAACTCCTCGTTTTCATGCGTGCGCAAAGGTACGAAATGTGCCCCGGATTCTATCTGGCACGATATTTATATATTTGCCGCCAAAATGTAGGAAAAACTATGAGAAAAGCCTTGTTTTTAGTACCGGTTCTAGCCTGTTTCTTTACCGTACGATCCTTTGCCCAGGCCGAAAGCCAAAGCTACACCAATGCCGTAGGCATTAAATTCTGGCCCGGCGCCGTCACCTTTAAACATTTTCTCGACGACGACGCCGCGCTCGAAGGCATTGCCAGCTTCTGGGATAACGGGTTCCGCGTCACGGGACTCTATGAGTTCTATGGCGATGTCAGCAGCGATGCACCCGGCCTGAAATGGTATGTCGGCCCCGGCGCTCACCTCGGTGCTTACAACGGGACCGTTGTCGACAACCATTATTACAACAATGGTGAGATCTCCATCGGGATAGATGGCGTCGTGGGCCTCGAATACAAATTCGCCGGCGCGCCCATCGCCGTCAGCGCCGATCTCCAACCTTATCTGGAATTGAATCACCCCTATGTTGGACTCTGGGGTGGAATAGGTGTAAAATATTGCTGGTAGTCAGCCAAAAGGGTGATGCCTACCACGGTGTCTCGCCATAATCGCTGATGAAATTACCCGTGGGGCCGTTCGCATCCATCGCTGTCTGTACGATGATCCGGGCGGCCTCTTCTACTTTTTTGGTGCCCCGGCGACGATTGAAATCCGTTGCCGTATGACCGGGATTCACCATATTCACCTTGAACCGGTCCCGCAGCTCGTAAGCCAACGCCACCGTATAGGCATTGAGCGCCGTTTTCGAAGGCCCATAGGCTCCGCCCTTGTAGGCATAATAGACCCACGAAGGATCGTTGTGCAACGTCAGCGACCCCAGCTCGGAGGTGACATTGACGATCCGCGGCTGTGCGCTCGCTTGCAGCATGTCCAGGAAATGCCGGACCATTCGGATAGCGCCGAAAACATTGGTCTCGAAGACCTCGTGCAGCTGCGCATCGGTAACCGCCGAAGGCTGCTGTGATACGCCACCCAAAATACCCGCATTGTTGATCAGCACATCCAGCCGATCGGTACGTTCCCCTAGCCGCCGCCGTGCCGCCGTCACCGACGCCTCACTGGCCACGTCGAGCTCCAGCAGCTCCACCGACGTTAAGCCCGCCGCCTTTAATGCGGCCACCGCCTCCTGTCCCCGCGCCAAATCCCTGCTGCCGATAAAGACATAATAACCTTGCTGCGCCAGTTGCCGCGCCGTTTCAAAACCGATGCTCTTGTTGGCACCGGTGACCAGTACTTTTTGTTGGTTCATGACGAGTTAATGACTTTTCAAAGGCGTCATGCAGTCGGCTGGGCCTCGTGTCATGACGCAAAGGTATCAGACCTTTGGAAGTGCGTCGCTGGACCCCGCCGGGACATAATGGTACTTTTCCCGGATTTGTCTCCGGTAGCCCAGGGGCGTCAACCCGGTATGCCGCTTGAAGAAACGATTGAAATACGCAGCATCTTCGAAACCCAGCTCATCGCCGATCCGGTTTACCGGCAGCCCGGTATGCAACAGCCGCCGTTTGGCTTCCACGAGCAGCTGATCCTGGATATGTTCTATACAGGTCTGGCCACTTTGCTGCTTGACGACGTCGCCCAGATGACCCGTGCTCACATGCAGCAGCGACGCATAGGTGTTGACCTCGTGCAGCTCGGGATAGCGTTCGGCTACCAGCGCCAAAAAACGTTTCAACAAGGTCTCCTGCCCTTCGGTCTCACCCTGGAATTGCTCGAGGTAAAGCCGGCTCAACCGGATCAACAGCTGATGCAACAGGACGCCCAGCATCGCCATCCGCCACTCGCCCGCGCCCTGGTATTCCCGCAGCAATTGCCGCATGGTCTCCTCTATCGCGACCACATCCGCCGGACTCAGCCGCAATTCATGACCACCCGCCCGGTTCGACAGGATAGGCAGCCTGAGAAGCGCGCTGTTCTCCTCCAGCTGCAGGAACTCCTGCGTGAACGCCAGCGCCAGACCGCACAACGGCCGTGCTTCTTCTTTTAAATGTACCTGATGGGGAACCGTAAAATAAAAGTGATCGGGCTTCAAAACATAACTTCGGGTGTCGATCCAGTGCCGGCTGTCGCCCTGCCTTACCAGCACAAAAAGATAGTAACCCTTCCGGTGCGGGATCAGCATGTCGCGATCATAACCGGACCCGTCGCCCGTCGCCTCGCGTACCATAATAGGCTCCGCAAGGGGGTATACCGGAATAGACTTTGACGTCATTACTTTTCCAAACTAAACAGACTATCGACAAATTCATGTTTGTCGAATACCAGCAGGTCCTCCATCTTCTCCCCGACCCCGATGAATTTCACCGGGATCTTGAACTGGTCCGCGATGGCAAGCACTACTCCACCCTTCGCCGTGCCGTCCAGCTTCGTGATGGCCAATGCCGTCACATCGGTAGCCGCGGTGAATTGCTTCGCCTGCTCCAACGCATTCTGACCCGTGCTGCCGTCCAGCACCAGCAACACCTCGTGTGGTGCATCGGGTATCACCTTCTTGATGACCCGGCTGATCTTGCTCAGCTCCTCCATCAAGTGGGCTTTGTTATGCAACCTCCCCGCAGTATCGATGATCACCACGTCGGCGTCCCGCGCCACCCCGCTTTGTACGGTGTCAAAGGCCACGGCGCCGGGATCTGCCCCCATGCCCTGCTTGACGATGGGTACACCCACCCGCTCGCTCCAGATCGTAAGCTGGTCGACCGCCGCCGCCCGGAAAGTATCCGCCGCTCCCAGCAACACCGATTTCCCCGCGCGTGAAAAATTATACGCCAGCTTCCCGATCGTCGTCGTCTTACCCACTCCATTAACCCCCACCACCAGGATCACATAAGGTTTCTTGCCGGATGGCGTACTAAAATCCCGGTAGTTTTGATTGGGCGCATCTACCAGAATATGCTCTATTTCTTGTTGAAGTAATTTGTTTAAATCGCTAGTATTAACATACTTGTCCTGTGCAACACGTGCTTCGATCTGCTTGATGATCTTCACCGTCGTGTCGATGCCGACATCGGCGCTCACCAGGGCGTCCTCGAGATTATCGAGCACTTCTTCGTCGACCGTGCTCTTCCCGGCAATGGCCTTGGTAATGCGCGAAAGAAAGCCCTCCTTGGTTTTCTGCAACCCCTGGTCCAGGCTTTCCTTTTCCTTTTTTCCAAAAAGCTTATCAAAAAGTCCCATACATGTATAATTGCGAAAAGCAGGCCGGAGGCCGCTTGGCCGAAGGCCCATAATTAACAAAAGCAGGCCGGAGGCCTGCTTTATTTCTTACTTAACCCTAGAATTACCTGGACGCCGGTAGGCGGTCCGTCCGTCAGGACAATAATTATTTCTGTGCAAGGTATTCCTTGATCTTGTCCTTGTGGACAATGGACTCCTTGAAGGTATAGGCGCCAGTCTTGGGGCTGCGAACAGCCTTGATGACCTTCGTCCAGTTCTTGGCTTCCGCGGCAGCCTTGGCATCCTTGGTCTTAATAGCGGTTTTTGCTGCTTTTGCCATGATTATTTGATTTCTTTATGAACAGTTACTTTTTTCAGAATGGGATTGAACTTCTTCAGCTCCAGACGTTCCGGAGTATTCTTCTTGTTCTTGGTGGTGATGTAACGGCTGGTGCCCGGCTGCCCACTGGTCTTATGCTCCGTGCATTCCAAAATCACCTGAACCCTGCTGCCTTTTTTTGCCATGGTATCTTAAATTTATAAGATTCGGGGTAATGTTAATAGTTTAGATCTTTTCTCCTCTCGCTCTTAATTGCTTAACAACGCTATAGAGACCATTTTTGTTGATTGTGCGCAGTCCTTCCGAAGACACCTTCAAGGTGATCCACTTGTCTTCTTCGGCAAGGAAAAAGCGCTTGGTCTGCAAATTGGGTAAGAATCTGCGCTTGGTCTTTATATTTGAGTGCGATACACTATTTCCGGTGATCGGAACCTTACCCGTTATCTGACAAACTCTAGCCATTTCTGAAAATTTTGGACTGCAAAACTCGTAAAAATTAGGCAATCAGCCAAAAGAAATTCCCTTTTTTTCAACTTCTTGTTCACAATTGTGGAGAACTCCTGCTTGTTGATCAGCCCCGGACGCTCCCGGCCCGGCAAATTTCGGTATATTCAGGGTATGACTCCTGTTAAAATGCCTGCCACCTGGTTGTTTTTGGGGGTACTCTTCGTCTCTTGTCTTTGCCTCCATTTCGACTTTACGCCAGCGGCCGTAAACGACCATCCTGCCGACTCGCTCTTCTCGGTACGGAACGCGGCGGCCAATCTCGGCTTTATCACCCGGGTTCCCCACCCCCTCGGGACGCCCGCCAACGACTCCGTGTGCGCATTCCTCGACACAAGCTGCCGATCCCTGGGACTGGACGTCACCCGGCTGCCCTTTACGAGCGTCAACCGCGTCTCCAGCCGCATCGTCATCGGCCGGGGAGTCAATATCGCCGCGACCCTCAAAGGGACGGGCGGCGGTAAGAAGATCCTGGTCATGGGCCACTATGACTCCGAACCCAATTCTCTTGGCGCCGGCGACGACGGCAGCGCCTGCGCGGCAATGCTGGAAACGGCAAGAGCCCTGCGCAGCGGCAAACCCCTCGACCGCGACGTGGTCTTCTTGTTTACCGATGGTGAAGAAGAGGGTTTGCTCGGCGCGTCCGCCTTCGTTCGGGACAGCATCGATCTCAAGGACATCGGCCTGGTCCTGAACTTCGACGGTCGCGGCAATGCCGGCAATTGCATCATGTTCCGCACCAGTCCGCATAGCCACTGGCTGATCGACGCCTATGCCCACGCGCCCATTCATCATGTCACAGGGTCGTTTTACAATGAGCTCTTCAATCTCCTGCCGAACAATACCGATCTCACCCCTTTTCTCAAGGCGCATCTACCCGGGCTCGATTTTGCCCATGTAGAAGGCTTCACCGCCTATCACAACCTCACTGACAATTTCAACAACATCCACCGGGGGACCATGCAGGAACAGGGCGATAACATGCTCGGAATGACGCGGTATTTCGGCCGCCGGGATCTCGAGATTGTAAACGCCGCCGACGCCAACCGGCAGGCGGCCCACGGCAACGACACATTCTTTACCATCGTAGGCCCACTGATGGTCCATTACTCCCCCACCCTCAATTTTATGCTCGTGCTCGCGGCCAACCTGCTCGTGTTGCTGTCGCTTGGCTATGGATTGGTCAGGGGCCGGATCAAATGGAGTCAGCTGCTGCTCGGTGGACTGCTTTTTATCGTGACGCTGGCGGTGTTATATTTTATCGCCCGCTGGACCTTGCTGGGCCTTCGCACCATGTATCCGCTCTACGAAGGCTATTATCCTAACAGATACGACACCGGAGGTCTTTACATAGCCCTCGCCGCCGAAAGCGCCCTGTTGTTTACCCTGCTCTATCGCTGGCCGCTCAGCCGCTGGTCCCGCTCCTCGCTTTTTATGGCGGTCTTGATCATCTCTGTTGTTTTGCTCGATGTGCTGTACCGCTATATCCCCGCCGGCGTCTATTGGCTGTATTGGCCGGTGATCGGCGGGGCCGCCGTCTTCCTTTTTCTCCGGATCGAAAAGAACCGAAATACCCGCCCCCCGCGCTATTGGCTGATCCTGATCGCCTTGATACCTGCCGTCTTGCTCCTGCCACCCATGGTCTATTCCCTGGCCATCGCCTTCGATCTCCAGGGCGAGGCGGCGGCCGGCGCCGTTGTCATGGGCCTGCTGCTTGGGCTGACCCTGCCGCTGCTGAAACCCGCCTTCCGCGAATCAGGCGGGCTTCTCCCGGCCGCCGCTTTTTGTATCCTCCTGATCGCGGCCATCGCAGGCATCGCTACCGGCGGTTACAACACCGGGCACCCCTTTAAAACCGATCTTCATTACCTGGTAAAGACGGACAACCACCAAGCCTCCTGGGTTTCTAATGAGGCAAAACCGAGCTGGTTCACCAAACCCTATCTGTCTCATCCCGCCCTCTTTCTCGATCTACCCGCCCCGCAGCTCTTCCTCACTAAAGGGTACGAAGACACCACCACAAACCCTGAAGAAAACCGGTACGATATCTATTGCCAACCGCCCCCCGGGGCGAGATCGATCCATCTCAGCTTTGATCCGGATCATCCGCCAACCGCCATCCGCATCGATGGCAAAGATTATAAGGGGCCCATCGACTTGCTGGATTACATCAACCCGGACAGTTCGGGCTTTCCCCTGCTGATCACTCTCCCGCGGGGAACGAGGCCGCACCTGGTTGCGGCGAGCCGCACGCCGGGCCTTCCGGCCGCAGCCGGATTCAAAGGCTATCCGTCGGATGTCATCCCCTTCCCCGGTCCTTACGCGAATACGACCATGGTCGAGCGAACGTTTAATTTTTAAGCGCAAACGCCATCACATAATCCCCCTCCTTCGTACCAAGCTTCCCATGACCGCCGGCGGCGATCACCACATACTGTTTGCCGTCGAGCGAATAGCTCATCGGCGTGGCCTGCGCCGAGGCCGGCAGCGCGAAGGTCCAAAGCACCTTTCCCGTCCGCCGGTCAAAGGCCCGGAAATGCCCGTCCATGCTGGCGGCGATAAAGATCAGGTTGCCGCCGGTGACGATGGCCCCACCGAAGTTGATCGACCCCCAGTTCTCCGCCCCGGGATATCTTGCCGGATCCAACATATACCCCAACGGCACCTCCCATTGCTTCCGCCCCGTATGCAAGTCGATGGCCAGCAAGGTTCCCCAAGGTGGCTTTACCTGCAATAGGGGCCCCCAAATGGTGGCTTTAAAGAGATAATCCCGCTTCATGATATACGGTGTCCCGGCCATCCGACCCGTCTCCTGCCGCATGATCTCCTTCTCCCGGTGTTCGATGAGATCGATGGAATCGCGGTGGATCAACCGGATCACCGCCGGCATCCGGTTGATGTTGGTGATCAGCTGACCGCTCACCGGATCATAACACATGCCGCTCCAGTTGATGCCGCCAATATTGCCTGGTACCATTATGGTTCCTTCGAAACCCGGCGGCGTGAAAGGTCCTTCGTTCCGGCAACGCGCGATCCGCTGTCTTGCTTCCGCCAGTAAACTATCGGTAGGCCCCCAGGCGTCGTCAACGGAAAGATGCTGGATACCCACCGGCTCCGGCAACACCGGAAAAGGCTGCGTGGGCCAGGCCTGTTCGCCCGCAACGGTAGAAGCCGGTACCGGCCGTTCTTCCACCGGGAAAAGCGAGACGCCCGTCAGCCGGTCCAGCACGAAGATATGCCCCATCTTGGTACCCACGACGACGGCGGGCACGTTGTGACCCGCGCGTAAAAAATCGATCAGCACCGGTTGGGCGGCAATGTCATCGTCCCAAAGATCATGATGCACCACCTGGAAGCTCCATAGCCGTTTGCCGGTAGAGGCCTTCAGACAGTTGATACAGTCCGCATACAGATTCTTTCCTATCCGCTCCCCGCCATAATAATCGGGACTCGGGCAAGACGAAGGGACGAACAGCAGATCCCGCGACGGATCGGCACTTAGTGTCGTCCAGGCATTGGCCGCACCTGTCTTATGTGCTTTAGGACCCTGCCATGTAGCATAAGCACTATCCTCAGGGTCCTGAACAATGGGATTCCAGCTCCAGACCAGCTTCCCCGTAGCGGCAGAAAAGGCACGGACCACACCCTGCGGATAATCGAACCGCTGGTTGTCCCCCAGCGAGCTCCCCACGATCACCAGGTCGCCTACCACCGTGGGCGGCGAGGTCTCAGCCACGTCCTCCCCAAGCCCTTCCCGAAGATCTACGACGCCATTGCGCCCGAAATCCGCCGCCGGCTGGCCCGTCCCGGTTTCCAATGCGATCAGCCTGCCGTCGATCGTGCCGATATAGACCCGGCCGCCAAGCCCCGCCCAATAGGCCACTCCCCTGTTGCTGATCTCGGAATGGTCATCGTGCAGATTGACCCGCGGATCATAGGTCCATCGCTCCTTACCCGTGGTTGCATCGAGCGCGATCACCCGGTCACTAGGCGTGCTGAGATACAGGGTATGGCCAATGAGGATCGGCGTGGTCTCGAAAGCCGCTTTCTGCGCGGCGCCGGTGCCCTTGTAGGTTTGCAGTTCGCCCGTTCGGTATGTCCAGCAGGGCGCTAGCTTTGCTATATTGCGGTCGTTGATTTGATCCAGCGAGGTATAGCGCGTGCCGCCCGGGTTCTGCCCATAGAACGCCCAGGTGCCGGCCCGCGTCTGCGCAACCGCCGCCGACCCGGCAAGCAGCAGCGCAAGAACAAAAGAATATGGCATAAGGTAATTTTTCTCAAACTTACTTCCATGGCCGCCGGCACAATAATTTCTTTGACCAATAGCCGACACGGAGTGACCAAAAGCCATGCACTTAATTAATAATTACTTAATTTCCCAAACCCATTTGTGTTTCAGCGTGTGCATACATTGCGCAAAACCGCTGAAAGCGGTCCGACCGAAGGTCAGACATTAGCCGTTTGCGCAAATTGGCTAGTTTGCCTATGCAGCCAATTCGCGCACATAAAATGGGAATATGAAAGAAATCACCGAAGCAATGAGACGAAAAACGATAGCGCGCGACATAAGCTGGCTTTCCTTCAATAGCAGGGTCTTGCAGGAAGCGGCGGATCCCACCGTTCCCCTGCGGGAACGCATCCGCTTCCTCGGCATATTCTCCAATAACATGGACGAGTTCTTCCGGGTCCGGGTGGCTACCCTCAAACGCATGTCCGAATACAGCGGCAGCAAATCCCGTATCAACATGCACCTCGAAGCCTCTCCCGACCGTATTCTTAACGAGATCCAGCAACGGGTGCTGGAACAAGGCGATGAGTTCGACGCCATCTGGAACGGCATCCGCAAAGAGATGGAGCACGAAAAGATCTACCTCGTCGCCGGAACGGAGCTCGATCACACCCAGCAACAATTTATACAAAATTATTTTGAAGAGGAAGTCCGCACCAATACCATCCCGCTGATGGTCGAAAGCATCCCGACCTTCCCCTACTTGCGCGACAAATCCCTGTATCTCGGCGTCGTGCTGTCCCGGAGCGACGGCAGCATGAAACGCAAATATGCCCTCATCGAGCTCCCCTCGCGTGTGCTCGGCCGTTTTGTGATCCTTCCCAGCCCTTCACTCGACGAACATCATATCATTCTGCTCGAAGACATCATCCGCTTCAACCTGCGGAACATCTTCGCCTATTTCGGCTACGATAGCTACGATTCCTGGGTCTTCAAGGTCACCCGCGACGCCGAGATCGATCTCGACAACGACGTCTCCACGACCCTGATCCAAAAGATCGAAAAGGGGCTCAAGAACCGCCGCAAAGGCAAGCCCGTTCGCTTCGTCTACGACAAGGAAATGGACAAAGGTCTCCTCGACTATCTCATCAAACGCCTCAATCTGTCGCGCAAAAGCGGCAACCTCATCCCCGGCGGCCGCATCCATAATTTCCGGCATTTTATGGATTTTCCCGACGTATTCCCCAAGCAGGGACACCGGAAGCGTTCCTTCATCCACCCCCTGCTCCAGAAAAGCCCCCGCGTGACCGATGTGGTGCTCGAGCAGGACGTGATGCTGCATTTTCCCTATCATTCCTTCAACCCGCTGATCGATATGCTGCGCGAAGCCGCCATCGATCCCAATGTGACGACGATCAAGATCACGGGATACCGGCTGGCTTCGAATTCAAAGATCATCAACGCCCTCATCAACGCCGTGCGCAACGGCAAACACGTGACGGTGATGCTCGAGCTTCGCGCCCGGTTCGACGAAGAAGCTAACCTGGAATGGAAGGAACGTCTCGAGGACGAAGGCGTGAAAGTGCTCATCGGCATCCCCAACATGAAGGTCCATGCCAAGATCTGCCTGATCAAAAAACGCATCAATAATTTCACGATCCACTATGGTTTCGTGAGCACGGGCAATCTCAACGAGAAGACCGCCCGCGTCTACGGCGACCATTGCCTGCTGACATCGGACCGCGGCATCATGGCGGATGTCAATCGCATCTTCACCTATTTCGAGAACTTTAGAGAAGGCACCGGTCCGCTCAAAGGCTGCAAATTCCTGATCCCCTGCCCCACCAGCCTGCGCCGCGAGCTGGTGAAGATGATCGCCCGCGAAACCAAACTGGCCCGGGAGAAGAAACCGGCCGCGATGACCCTCAAGATGAACTCACTCTCCGATGAAGACCTCATCGACAAGCTCTACGAAGCCGCCAAGGCCGGCGTCAAGATCCAGCTCATCATCCGCGGGATCTTCTGCATGTTCTCCGAGAACAGCAAGTTCCTCATCCCCGTAAAAGCCATCAGCATCATCGACGAATATCTCGAACACGCCCGCGTGTTTATCTTTCACAACGGCGGAAACGAAAAAACTTATATATCTTCGGCGGACTGGATGGTGCGCAACCTCGACCACCGGGTAGAAGCTACCTGCCCGATCCTGGACGAGGGCATCGCACAGGAACTCAAGGAGATCCTGGACATCCAGCTGTCCGACAACGTCAAAGCACGCTGGCTGGACAACGAGCTGATGAATAAATACAAACGGGATCACCCCGAACAAAAGGTGCGGTCCCAGATCGAGATCTATAACTATTTGTACCATAAAGCCATGTCTGAAGAGGTCGTGCCAAAAACACAGCCGGAATCTTCAGCGCACATGGCGGCCGGCTAAATAACCCGGTAGTGAAACTACAAGATGAACATGCGACTCGCAGCGATCGATATCGGCAGCAACGCAGCCCGGCTGCTTATTTCCGATGTAACGGATAATTATGGGAAACCGGAATTCAACAAGATCAACCTGGTGCGGGTCCCGCTCCGGTTAGGCTTCGATGTTTTCGAGAACAAGATGATCACCGCGGAAAAGACCGCGATGATCATGCATACCATCAAGGCCTATAAACACCTCCTCGAGGCCTATAGCGTGGACCATATCAAGGCCGCCGCTACCTCCGCCATGCGCGACGCAGCCAACGCCGCCGATATCATCCGGCAGGTAAAGGAACAGACGGGTATAGAGATCGAAGTGATCAGCGGCGGCTACGAAGCCTCCCTCATCTACGAGAACCATATCGCCGAAAATCTGGACAAGGAACACGCCTATATGTACATCGATGTGGGCGGCGGCAGCACCGAGCTGACCTTTTTTGCCGGCAACAAGCTCCTCTTCTCCGCCTCGTTCAACATCGGCACCATCCGTCTCCTCAAGCAGCAGGTGACCGTCTCGCAATGGGACGCCATGAAGGAATATATCCGCAAAGAGACGCGGGGCTATACCGATAAGATCATTGCCATCGGCTCCGGCGGCAACATCAACAAGATCTTCTCGCTCTCCAAACGCAAGGAAGGCAAACCCCTGCACATCGATCTCCTCAAGGACTATTACAAGGAATTCTCCAGCTTCGCCCTCGAGGACCGGATGCGACTCTATAAATTGCGCGAAGACCGCGCCGACGTGATCGTCCCGGCGCTCCAGATCTACATCAACATTATGCGCTGGGCCACCGCACAGGAGATCAATGTTCCCAAGATCGGCCTCGCGGATGGACTCATCCAGCACCTGTATGCGGACATAAAGAAAAAAGGTATGGAAGTTTAGAATATATTACCTTGCGCAAAATCAACGCGCATGTCAGTCCACACCGAGATCAAAAAAGTAACGACCCATTCGCTGCAACGGATGAAGGCCAACGGTGAAAAGATCTCCATGATCACCGCTTACGATTACTCTTTCGCCCGGATTTTCGACGCGGCAGGCATCGACGTTATTCTCGTGGGCGATTCGGCCTCCAATGTTATGGCCGGGCATGAGACCACCCTGCCCATCACCCTCGACCAGATGATCTATCACGCCTCTTCGGTGATGCGGGGTGTCAACCGCGCGTTCGTGGTTGTCGATCTCCCCTTTGGCTCTTACCAGTCCAATTCCAAAGAGGCCCTGGCCTCTGCCATCCGCATCATGAAGGAGACCGGCGCCCATGGCGTCAAGATCGAAGGCGGTGAAGAGATCCTCGAATCGGTGAACCGCATCCTCGCCGCAGGCATTCCCATCATCGGCCATCTCGGCCTTACCCCCCAGAGTATCTATAAATTCGGGACCTACAGCGTCCGCGCCAAAGAAGAGGCCGAAGCCGAAAAGCTCAAACGCGACGCCCATCTCCTCCAGAATGCCGGCTGCTCCGGGGTGGTCCTCGAAAAGATCCCCGCGGTACTGGCAAAAGCCGTCGCCGAATCCCTCGACATCCCCGTGATCGGCATCGGCGCCGGCCGCCATTGTGATGGCCAGGTCCTCGTGATGCACGACCTGCTGGGCATCAACACCGAATTCCAGCCCCGCTTCCTCCGCCGCTATCTCCAACTCCATGAAGAGATCACCGACGCCGTCCGCCGCTACATCACCGACGTCAAATCCCGGGACTTCCCCAACGAGCAGGAGCAATACTAATCCATTCACCGGCTCCGTACCCCCATTCATCTAAAAATTTGGTCCTTTCGATGATTTCCGGGTAGCTTCGTAGGGCTACATGAAGAAACTTACCGTACAGATCGCGATCCATCTGGCAGCCTGGCTTTGCTTCCTGCTGCTGCCCCTGCTTTTCTTCTCCCGCCCCCGGGAGATCGATCTTTCCTTTTTCAAAGACCATTACCTCTCGACGTATTTTATCATCAACAACGGGTTCTTCATCGCCTTCTATTACCTGAATACCTATTTGTTCCTGCCCAAACTGCTGGACCAAAAGAAATTCCTTTCCTATACTGCCCTTATCCTGGGCCTGCTGGTGTTCTGCACCTTTTTGCCCCGTATCTATCATAGCCTGTCCGGCGGCAATTCCCCGAACGTGCAGGTCGTCGTCAACCGCGGCCCAGGCCCCAACCGCTTTCCGGAAGGCCCCCGCCCCGGCGGTCCCAGCAACCGCGTCCGCCCGCTGGTCAACCCCTTCAACCTGGCCATCTTCCTGCTCGTTCTCGTCTTCAGCACCGGCATCCGCGTCATCAACCAATGGCTGCTCTCCGAAGCACAGGCAAAAGAGATCGCCAACGAAAAGTTAAAAGCCGAACTCTCCTTTCTCAAAGCGCAGATCAACCCGCATTTTCTGTTCAATACCCTCAACAATATCTACGCCCTGGCCACCGCCCGGAGCGAACATACCGCCGCGGCGGTGATGAAGCTCTCCAGCATCATGCGCTATGTCCTCACGGAAGCGCGCAACGACCTGGTGCCGCTCGAGAAAGAGATCCAGTTCACCTCGCATTACATCGAGCTGCAGAAGATGCGGCTCACCGATAAGACCATTATCGAATTCAGCGTCCGCGGCGAACCGCTTGGCCGTCAGATCGCCCCGCTCCTGCTGCTGCCCTTCGTGGAGAATGCCTTCAAATATGGCATCAGCACCCGCGAATACAGCCCCATCAAGATCTTGCTCGAAATAAAGGACGATACCCTGTATTTTAGCATCTGCAACCACAAATTCCTCAATACCCTGTTGCGCGTCTCGGACAACACAGGCATCGGCATCAGCAATACCAAACGCCGGCTCGACCTGTTTTACGAGGAACGATATTCGCTGGATATCCAGGACAAAAGCAATGAATTTATTGTTCACCTAAAAGTCCCCGTGTAATGTTAACGTGTATAGCCGTCGACGATGAGCCCCTCGCACTCGAGGTCCTCAAGAAATACATTGCCAAGATCTATTTTCTCGATCTCAAGGGCGTATTCACCGATCCCTTCGAGGCCCAAAAGGTCATGGACACGGGTCCCGTTGATATCTTATTTCTCGATATTCAAATGCCCGATATCAACGGCATCGAGTTCTCGCGCATCATCAACAAAAGGAATACCGCCGTCGTCTTCACCACCGCCTTCAGCGAATATGCCGTCGACGGGTTCAACGTCGATGCCATCGACTACCTGCTGAAACCGATAGAATACGACCGGTTCCTGAAAGCCGTCTACAAGGCCAAGGAATACGTCGACTATCTCAGCAGCCAGGAACTCCACGAGGGCTATATCTTCGTGAAATCGGACTACCAGATGGTCAAGGTCAATCTCAAGGAGATCCTCTATATCGAAGGTCTCGATGATTACATCAAGATCTATCTGCCGGGCAAATCGATCCTGACGCTCATGACCCTCAAGACCATCGCCCAGAAACTGCCCGCACGGGAATTCATCCGCGCGCACCGCAGCTATATCGTGCCGATCAGCAAGATCGAGCACATCAGCAAAAGCAAGATAAAGATCGGCGATAAAGAGATACCCATCGGCGTTAGTTACAGCGAGAGCTTTTTTGCTGCGATGGAGAATAAATTGAATTGAAAACGCAACCTGCACACCAGCTTATGCGTATTGATAAATGCCGGTAAGGTAGATACCGGCATAGGACCAGTTTTTTCATAGTAGATTTTAAGTTAAGGTTGAGGCCACTGGTTAGTGGTTAGTTTTTCCTAAATTGCTTGCGATTGTAATAGATCGCAAGCAATTTTTATATATGGAATTTCTTGAAAACCTGCATATTAAAATCGACAACGCCGGCACCTCGACAGGAACGGCCTGGCTGACGTCCACCGCTCCCGCATTCCCCTCTGCCTCGCCCGTCGACGGCAAGACCATCGCCACCGTCACCGCCACCGATAAAGCCGGCTATGAAGCCGTGATAGAAGCGGCCCGCCAGGCCTTTACCCATTGGCGGCTCTGGCCCGCCCCCCGTCGCGGCGAGGTCGTCCGGCAGATCGGTGAGGCCCTGCGCCAGCATAAATCCCACCTCGGCCGCCTGGTCTCCTACGAAATGGGCAAGAGCCTGCAGGAAGGCTATGGCGAGGTCCAGGAAATGATCGATATCTGCGATTTTGCCGTCGGCCTCTCCCGGCAGCTCAATGGCCTCACGATGCACAGCGAACGCCCCGCACACCGGATGTACGAACAATGGCACCCGCTGGGCGTCGTGGGCATCATCTCGGCCTTCAATTTCCCCGTCGCGGTGTGGAGCTGGAACAGCATGATCGCCTGGGTCTGCGGCAACACCTGTGTCTGGAAGCCTTCCGAGAAAACACCGCTCTGCGCGCTCGCCTGCCAGCACATCGTCTCGACCGTATTCAAGGCCAACGGCGTTCCGGAAGGGGTTTCCGGTCTCATCAATGGCGGCCGCGAAACAGGCGAATGGCTTGCGAAAGACACCCGCATCCCGCTTATCTCCGCCACCGGTTCCACCCGCATGGGCAAAGCCGTCGGCACCGCGGTAGCCGAACGTCTTGGCAGATCCATCCTCGAACTGGGCGGCAATAATGCCATCATCGTCTCAGCCGACGCGGATCTCAACATCGCCATCCCCGGTGCCGTTTTCGGCGCCGTCGGCACCGCCGGTCAACGGTGTACCACCACCCGCCGGCTCATCGTTCACGACAGCGTCTACGACAACCTAAAAGCAAAACTCACCGCGGCTTACGGCCAGCTCAAGATCGGCGACCCGCTGGATGAACGCAACCACGTGGGCCCCCTGATCGACGAGGACGCCGTAGCCAGCTACCAAAAAGCCATCGAAGCGGCGAAAGCTCAGGGCTGCCGGTTTGCCGTCGAAGGCGCCGTGCTCACCGGCGACGGATTCGAGAGCGGCTGCTACGTTCGCCCCTGTATAGCCGAAGCAGATCCCTCTTATCCGATCGTCGCCCAGGAGACCTTTGCCCCCATCCTCTATCTGCTCCGGTATAAGACACTCGACGATGCCATCGCCATCCAGAACGGCGTACCCCAGGGCTTGGCCTCCTCCATCATGACACTCAATCTTCGTGAGGCGGAGCAATTCCTCTCCGCGAGCGGCAGCGACTGCGGCATCGCCAACGTCAACATCGGCACCAGCGGCGCGGAGATCGGCGGCGCCTTTGGCGGCGAGAAGGAAACGGGCGGCGGCCGGGAGAGCGGCAGCGACGCCTGGAAGGCCTATATGCGGCGCCAGACCAATACCATCAACTATTCAACTCAACTGCCTCTTGCACAAGGGATAAAATTCAATCTCTAAGCGTTCATGTGAAACGGTATGCAAAATAATATGCAGGATAATGCGTTATAATGCAGGCCTATGAGCCGGCTTTTCTCGTCTATCTGCAGTTATGAAAAAATGGCTACTCCTTTTACCGTTGTTCGTTACCAGATTCATCCCGCTGCAGGCGCAGGTCCGGCTGGCCGTTTTCGGTGGCGCTCACGCCGCTAATGTTTTGGAAACTAACAGTATCCCCGGCTGGGATACGGCTACCAGACACTTCGAGCGCAGCCGCACCGGCTTCCAGATAGGAGCCATGCTCGAGATGCCCATCGGCCACACCGGCTTGTTCTTCCAGCCCGCTTTTTCCTTTATCACTAAAGGCCGCATCTACGACAAGAACAACGACTCGCTGACCGCGCTCGCCACCGACACCATTTATAAAAAATCGACGCTGAAGCTCACCTATGTCGAGTTCCCGCTGAATCTGACCTATAAGATCCCCATCACCCACAACCGCAACAACCATATCTTTTTCAGCGCCGGACCCTATATCAGTTTTATCTATTCGGGCAAGATAACCACCGAAAACCTTACCGAAGTTCCCCATAGCGTCTACAGCAGTTCCACCGCCGCCGTCACCGTAGGAAAGGGGCCCGACACCTATAAGACCTGGGACATCGGCGTCGATGCCCGCGCCGGCTTCGAACTGGGCAGAGTGCTGCTTAGCGGCTACTACAGCCGTGGCTTCACGAACTTCTACAATGCGCCCTACGCCGGCACCTTCCACCACCAGGTCGTGGGCGCCACGGTGGGCTTCTGGATCGCCTCCAGCGCTCCCGCGCCAAAAAGGACCCGCGACACCGATCACGACGGTATCGACGACGAAGAAGACGACTGCCCGCTGCAACCCGGCACCGCCCAATGGCACGGCTGTCCGGCCCCGGATCGCGACCACGACGGCGTGGACGACCAGCACGATTCGTGCCCCACCGTTCCCGGCTTCGCCCGCTACAACGGCTGCCCGCCGCCGCCCCCACCCCCTCCCGTAGCTCCACCACCGGCTCCGGCTCCCGAGATCAAAAAAGAGACCGAGGACAAGATCAATTATATCGCCCGCAACATTCTCTTTAAACCCGGCAGCGACCGCCTCACCGACGGTTCCTTCCTGGCACTCGACGACCTCGTACCGCTACTGCAGGCTCACCCGAATTGGCGTTTGACCATCGAAGGGTATACCGATAACTCGGGCACTCCGGAAAAGAACCTCCAGCTGTCGAGCAAGCGGGCCGGCGCCGTCAAAGCCTATCTGATGAGCAAAGGCGTCGACGAACGGCAGCTGAACTCCGTAGGCTATGGCCAGGAGCATCCTATCGCCGATAACCATACGAATGCCGGCAAAATGGCCAACCGAAGAGTAGAACTAAAGCTAAGTGTGCAGGAAACGCGTTCCAATAAAAATTAACGCCTTTCCTGCAAGTGGCTAATGTCTGTCCTTGCGGACGGCCGCCACTGGCGGCCCAGGCGCAACCCAAATAATTTTAACAAGTCGATAAAGCCATTCCTGTAATTTTTGACCCTTTTTGCGCGCTAAAACCTTTATTTTACAGGCTTGACTATACACATGAAACTAAAAACATCAAAAATGACTCGTCGCCTGCGTAGCGTGAATGGATTGTTGTTGGGATTGCTCATTGGTTGCTCGCCCTTAACCTTGCTTGCCCAGGGAACCTCCGCCAAGACCGAATTACCGAAAGGCTGGCACCTGCTGGACCACGAAAAGGACGGATTTTATGGCATTAGCGTCAACAAAGCCTACGAATTCGCCAAAACAAAAAAATTAAAAAGCAAAACGGTGCTTGTCGCCGTGATCGACTCCGGTGTAGATACCCTCCACGAAGACCTCAAGGACATCCTCTGGACCAACCCCAAAGAGATCCCCGGCAACGGCATCGATGACGATCACAACGGCTATGTCGATGACGTACACGGCTGGAACTTCATCGGCGGTAAGGACGGCACGAACGTGAAAGACGACTCGCAGGAAGAAGCCCGCGTCTATTATGCCTTCAAGAAACGCTTCGAGGTCACCGGTCTCGACACGGCCTCGTTCAGTGTCGACGACAAATATGATTATCACATGTGGCTCAAGGCCCGCAAGACCATCCTCGGCGATGGCTCGGACAACGGCATCGATCTCTATAGCCTGCACCGCGCGCTGACCGCCAGCATCAAAAGCGATAGCATCCTGCAGTCCGCCATGGGCAAGCCCGAATATACCGGCAACGACCTCGATACCTTCCAGACCCGGACCACGGAAAGCAAGAGTGCGAAGAATTGGTTCCTCTACATGTTCAAGGCGAACAAGATCATGGACATGACGAACAAGACCTTTATCACCGAGTTCACGGAAGAGGTCGACGAGCAGGATAAGAAAGCGGCCGTCAAGGAAAGCGCACCCAAGGATTACCGTGAGGAGATCGTGAAGGACAACGAGAACGACATCAACGACCGCTATTACGGCAACAACGATATCATGGCCGGCGAGCCCCTTCACGGGACGCATGTCTCGGGCATCATCGCCGCCGAACGGAACAACGGCAAAGGCATCGATGGCATCTGCGACAACGTCCGCATCATGATGATCCGCGCCGTTCCCAATGGTGACGAACACGATAAGGACATCGCCCTCGCCATCCGCTATGCCGTCGACAATGGCGCCCGCGTGATCAATATGAGCTTTGGTAAGAACCTGTCGCCCGAAAAACCCTGGGTGGATTCCGCGGTGAAATATGCCGAAAGCAAGGGCGTCCTCCTGGTCCATGCCGCCGGCAACGACAATGCCGACGTAGACACCACGGATAATTTCCCCAGCCCGCATTTCCTTCATTCCAATTATGAAGCGTCAAACTGGATCACGGTAGGAGCAAGCTCCGACCCCCTGGCTGAGCCCGGCTTCTCCAGCTACACCGCCTCGTTCTCGAACTATGGCAAGCAGGAAGTCGATGTCTTCGCACCCGGCACCCGCATCTATTCCACCGTTCCCGGCGGTAAATACGAGAACCTCCAGGGCACCAGCATGGCCGCACCCGTGGTTACCGGCGTAGCCGCGCTGATCCTGGAATTCTATCCTAACCTTACCCCGCAACAGGTGAAATATTGCATCGAAAAATCGGCCGTCACGCCTGCCACCAAGGTCAAAGTACCCGGCACCGAGAACGACATGGTCAGCATGTCCGATCTCGACAAAAGCGGCGGTATCGTCAATGCCTATGAAGCGCTGAAACTCGCTTCCACCATCAACGGGAAAAAGGACAAGCTGGACCGCTCCACCTTGCAAACGAACACCAACAACTAATCGAATACGTCACCATTAACCCTGAGCTATCCATGATCCCCCGCTCCGAGATAATCCCCGCCGATTTTTATCAGTCGTACATCGACCTGATCAAAGACAACGATTTTCGCGAAGCCATCCGGAAGAACACGAAACACTTCCGGCGGGTCATGGAGCGTATTCCCAGAAAAAAATTCGATTACCGATACGCCGAAGGGAAATGGTCCATCCGGCAGATGCTGCAGCATATCATCGACGCCGAAAGGGTCTTTGCATACCGCGCACTGCGTCTCTCCCGGATGGACCCCACCCCGCTGCCGGGCTGGGACGAGAACGCCTGGGCACAGCACGACGGCGGCGCCGACCGCCGCTGGAAAGACCTGCTCGAAGAATTTAACGCCGTCCGCGAAGCCACCCAATACCTGTTCGACTCGCTCTCCGACGAGCAACTGCGTTTCGTGGGCACCGTTCGCGAAAGACCGCTGAACGCGTTTACCATCGGCTTCGTCCTCCCCGGCCATGTGGCCCATCATATGATCATCCTCGAGGAAAGGTATCTCTAAGAAGGCTACCTTTGGGGCCATGGCGCGACCCCTCCCACCTCACCGATTGAACCGCATAGCGGTGAGCGCATTTTTCTTTCTTGCCGGTCTTTGTTTCTCCTCCTGGGCCTCCCGTATTCCCAATATCCAGCAACATTTACACCTCGACAACGCCGCACTCGGCGGCGTCCTGCTCGGTCTGCCCGTGGGCCTCATGACCTCGCTCCCGCTGGCCGGCTGGTTCGTAGCGCGTTTCGGAAGTCGCCCCGTCGCCATCCTAGGAGCCGTGCTTTACGCTTCCACGCTTCCCGTCCTCGGTCTCGTCGACGCCCCGTGGCAGCTCGTGGCCTGCTTGTTCTGTTTCGGCATGTTTGGCAACCTCCTCAACATCTCGATCAACACCCAGGCGATAGGCACCGAAGCGCTCTACGGCCGCACCATCATGGCCTCGTATCATGGTCTCTGGAGTCTTGCCGGTTTCTCGGGCGCAACCATCGGCGGCGCCTTCATCGGCCTCGGCTGGCGCCCCTGGCAGCATTTCCTCGTCATCACCGCCCTCGCCTATAGCATAGTGGTCGTGCTGTCCCGCCGGCTGATCTCCCGGGACGCCGCCGACCGCGGTGACCAGCCCATCTTCGCCCGGCCTGACCGCTCGCTGATCAATCTCGGCATCATCGCCTTCTGCTCCATGATCTGCGAGGGCGCGATGTTCGACTGGAGCAATGTGTACTTCCAAAAGATCATCTTCCCACCCAAGGCCCTCGCCGGCATCGGTCTCACCGCCTTTATGTCCACCATGGCGTCCGGCCGTTTCCTCGGCGACTGGCTCGCCACCAAATGGGGCATCCGCCGCATGCTGCAATTCAGCGGAACCTTGACCGCCACCGGTCTGCTCCTGGCGATCGGTCTTCCCTGGCTCTTTCCCGCGCTCGTAGGTTTCCTTTTCGTCGGCGCCGGCGTTTCCTCCGTGGTCCCCCTGGTCTATAGCGCCGCCGGCCGTTCCAAGGTGCTCAGCCCGGGCGTGGCGCTCGCCGCCGTGTCTACCATCGGCTATCTCGGCTTCCTGTTCGGTCCACCCTTCATCGGGTTTATCGCCCAGGCTTTCAACCTCCGCGTCTCGCTTGGGCTCATCGCCATCCTGGGTTCCGTGATCGCCCTCTTCGCGTCCCGCATCAAATAATTCGTCCCCGCTCGGGCTTCGCCCTCGCGGCCGGCCAATAAAAAAGGGAGCCCGAGAGCTCCCTTTTTAAATGAGATATTGTCTATTACTTGTTGTATACCAAGTTCTTCTGCGCGATCATATCATCCACTACATTCACGGCTTCGTTCAGCCATACATCGGTCCTTTTGTCCTTCAGCCAGGCCTGAAACCGGTCCGCCT
Organism: Chitinophagaceae bacterium; assembly: GCA_025934485.1. GTDB lineage: Bacteria > Bacteroidota > Bacteroidia > Chitinophagales > Chitinophagaceae > Puia. The sequence goes on along the minus strand of JAICXX010000016.1, from coordinate 40,045 downwards.
TGTTCTTGTCGTCGTCATACTTGTGGACATCCTGCGGCAAAGCATTCACGTTCAGTGCGCTGGCTGCCGGCAGTTTGCTCAGCGTTTCAAGCTCCTTAACCGTCGACTTGATGTGTTTCTGTTCGTCCTGGTATTTGGCCAAATTCAGCGAATAGACCTTATCCTGGATGCTGCTCAGCCATTCCTCATCCTTGCGGATCGTCCCAAAGGAGGTGTTACCCTTGAGCCTTTCGGTACTCATTGCCTTGAGGCTATTGAGATCATAGGCATATTTCCAGGTGCTGTAATCGGCTTTGGCGATCTCATCCCAGGGCAGCGCATCCGGATTGTCCTTTTCCCGGATCTTGCTGTATTCATAGATATCGGGATAGATATCCGGTAATACGATATCGGAAGCTACACCCTTGAGCTGGGTCGAACCACCGCTGATGCGATAGAACTTCTGCAGGGTCAGCTTGAGGGTCCCCAGATCGCTGTTGGAATCCATAAAACCCATGGTCTTGTCGAGCCCTATGGGGCGCTGAACCGTACCCTTACCATAGGTAGACGTGCTGCCGATGATCACCCCGCGGTGATAGTCCTGGATAGCGGCGGCAAAGATCTCGGAAGCCGATGCACTCAGCTCGTTCACCATCACGGCAAACGGACCGTCGTACAATACGCTCTTGTCGTGATCGGGAAGGATCGAAGGCTTGCCATCGCGGTCACGAACCTGGACGATGGGGCCCTGCTCTACGAAATAACCCGCCATCTGGACGACGTCCATGAGCGAACCGCCACCATTATCACGGAGATCGAGGACGATGCCGTCGACCTTTTGTTCTTTTAACTTCAGGATCTCGCGCGCTACATCGATGCTGCAACGGGCGCCCTTGGGGTTGTCGAAATCGGCATAGAACTCGGGCAGATAGATATACCCGATCTTGCCTTTGGGCGTGTTGACGATGGCGCTACGCGCAAAGGTCAGCTCATCCTGCACGATCTCGTCGCGGATCAGCGATACCACCTTCACCGAGCCATCGGGCTTTTTCAACCACAACCGCACCTCGGTACCCTTGGTGCCGCGGATGATCTTGATCGCGTCTTCGGTGAAATAGCCGGCCATATCCACAGGCTCGGCATTACCCTGCGCCACCTTTTGGATGACATCGCCTACACCTACCTGGCCGGATTTCCAGGCCGGGCTGCCGGTGACCAGCGAGCCGATCTTGATATTCCCGTCCTCATACAGCAGGGAGGCGCCGATCCCAAAGAAATGGCCGCTCATCTGCTCGTTGAAATAACGCTGTTCGACAGGGGGGAAATAATCCGTATGCGGGTCCATGCACTGAACGATGTCCTGCACATAATTGTTGAAACGATCGTCATCCGTTTCCTTCACGGTGAGGCGCTCGTACATCCGGTCCATGACCTTGAGACTACGCGCACGCGCGTCCTTCTCGAGATCTTCATTGCTCTTGGCGACAAAACCGGCCTTGCCCTTGCTCGCCTCCTGTTGATCCAGCAGATCGGAATACCGCTCGAGCGTAAGGAATTTCAGCCGCTTGCGCCAGGCTTCGCGGCGGTCGGCATCCGTAGCTGGGAATTTCACATTGTCGTAGTTCTGATCGTAATCCTCATTGACGGAGAAATCGAAAGGTTTGCTGAGGATATCCCGGTAGATCGCCTGCGTCTCCAGCATCCGCTTTTTGTAGACCTCGGTCACCGCCGGAACGAACGCGATGGTCGACGTACCCAGGATCTCGTCGTCGATCTTATTCCCATAATGCGCCTTGAGGTCTGCGACATCGGACGACAAGAATAGATCTTTATCGGGATCCACTTCCTTGATGTACTTGTCGAATACCTCGGCGGAGAATTTATCGTCGATGGGTTTGGGACTGTAATGGATCTGTTCCAGGTACTCCCCGACATTGTGAAGGATCCGCTCTTGGCGTGTCGGTGGATTCCCCCCTCTTCCCAACGTCCTTCCGGCGACAAAAACACCTCCAGCCAGGATCAGCAGGACGATAGGCAGATTTCTTTTATTGATCATATACTTTAACACTTTTAACATAGCTATTCAAAAATAACGATAAATGTAATGGTATGTTGTCGGCTAAGATGAATATTAACAAGCAGTTTGCTAGTTTGTGATAAGCGGTTCGGGACCCTCCTGCGGATTTTTTCCCATAATGTTTTGCCGGAAAATGAATTTCCATTAATTTCGCGCTCCACACGGTGGTTGTAGCTCAGTTGGTTAGAGCATCAGATTGTGGTTCTGAGGGTCGTGGGTTCGAACCCCATCATCCACCCCCCGCGAGGCGCAAGCCTCGCAAAATCATTAGCGAAGAGATCGTCAACAAGACGGTCTCTTTTCTTATAATATTGTACTATGACCCACATCGCCTGGTGGCTCTACACCATCCCTTTTATCTCCGCCTTTATCCACTGGCTCACTATCTGGATGGCCCTCAAGCTCCTCTTCCATCCGCGTCACCCCAAAAAGATCCTCGGCTTCACCCTGCACGGCGTCTTCCCCAAACGTCAGCAACAGATCGCCGAAAGCCTCGGCCGCATCGTAGGCCAGGAACTCCTCTCCTTTGGCGAGATCGAAAAGACCATCACCAATCCCGACAATGTCAAACGCATCCTCCCGCTCGCCGACACCCATATCGACACTTTTCTCCGCGTAAAGCTCAAGGAAAAAATGCCGATGATCGCCATGTTCATCGGCGACAAGACCATCGCCCAGCTGAAGACCACCTTTCTCGAGGAACTGGAAGAATTGTTCCCGATCATCATGCAGAATTATGTCGCCAACCTCCGCCATGACCTGGACCTCGAACGCATCGTCGTCGAAAAGATCGCGGGCTTTTCCGCGGACCGGCTCGAAGCCCTGCTCAACGAATTCCTTACGAAGGAGTTCCGCTTCGTGGAGGTCATCGGCGCAGCCCTGGGCTTCCTCATCGGCCTGCTCCAGATCTTCCTCACCTTATTAATGCGGTAGACTAATCCCACCGCCTACTCAAATAATGAGTGTTCACATTAGCCCTTCCGCATTCGTATAATGCCGTTTGTACAGAATGGCGCCTCTTGCTAAAAATTTTCACCTGAATTTTGCAGCCAAATCTATACTCGACATCTCATGAGAAAAATTTGGCTATTGTGTGTGATCACGGCATTGTCCACGGCAGGCTTTTCCCAGGGCCCTCCTTTGGGGGGAGGCGCAGGACGGAGAGGAGGGGGGCAGATCTCCGCGATCGGTCATTTCTATGGTAAGGTAGAAGACGCAAAAACGAACAAAGGCATGGACGGCGCTTCCGTGCAGCTGATCCAGACCAAATACGACCCGGCAACCCACAAACAAAAAGATACGATCATCAGCGGCATGATCACCGGTCGCAAAGGCGATTTCAGCCTGGAGAATCTCCCCATCTTCGGCAATTTCCGGCTTAAGATCACCGCCATAGGCTATACCACCTATGAACAAAAAGTAGCCTTCGATCTCAAAGGACTCCGCGGTGCGGCGGGTGCAGCAGGCGCGGGCAGCGCAGGTGGCGGCAATACCGGCGGTGGTGACAACGGCGACAACCCGCAGCAGCAACAGGCGATGTCCCGGGCCCTCCAGGCGCTCAACGCAGTCGATAAAGACCTGGGCAACATCAAACTCTCCGAAGACGCACAAAGCCTCGAGCAGGTCACCGTCACGGCCTCCAAACCGCTGATCACGATGGGCGTCGACCGCAAGATCTATAATGTCGAAAAAGACATCGCCGCCCAGGGCGGCTCGGCTACGGACGTGATGAAGAACGTCCCCTCGGTACAGGTCGATATCGACGGCAACGTCACCCTGCGCAATTCTACACCGACCATCTTCGTCGACGGCCGGCCCACCACCCTCACCCTCGACCAAATACCCGCCGACGCCATCCAAAGCGTGGAGATCATCACCAACCCCGGCGCCAAATACGACGCTTCCGGCGGCACAAGCGGTATCCTCAACATCGTCCTGAAAAAGAACCGGAAGGCGGGTTACAACGGGAACATCCGCGCGGGCATCGACCAACGCGGCCACGGCAACTTCGGCGGCGACATCAACATCAAGCAGGGGAAGATCAATTTCTTTCTCGCGGGCTTCTTCAACGACCGTAAATCTATTTCGACCGGACAGATCAACCGCTATACGTTCAATCAGCCCAGCTATCCCCCGGACAGCCTTTCGGAATCGGATTATAGTGTGAACAAGGGCTATTTCGCCTTCGGCCGCGGCGGCTTCGACTACCTGATCGACAACCGCAACACACTTACCCTCACCGGCAATATCGTACATGGCACCTTCACCCCGTATACCAACAGCGATCTCTTTGTCGACACCGTGACGGCCGGCGGTTCGCGGGATTCCTACACCCGCCGCGTGACTTCGACCAACTCCCAGTTCAACAACCACGGCGCCATGGTGAGCTTCAAGCATACCTTCCCCCGATCGGGCGAAGAATGGTCCGCCGATGTGAACTACAGCCAGGGAACCAACGACAACAACAACCTCGTATCCTCGGAGATCCATAACGTCAAAGAAGGACCGCTGTCGTCGACCTATGATCAACAGCAGATCGGCAATGGCACCAATAAGTATTTCACGGCACAAACGGACTATACGCTGCCCTTCGGCGAGAAAGGCAAGTTCGAAACCGGTCTCCGCGCAGCTATCCGTAACATCTACAGCCTTAACAACATCGATACGCTGAACGCGCAGAACCAATTCGAGGTCGAAGGTCTGCTTAGCTCGGAATATACCTATCGTGATCGCGTCTTCGCAGGCTATGCGACCTATAGCAACGCGATCAAGAATTTCTCCTATCAGCTGGGCCTCCGTGTCGAGAGCTCGGATTACAAAGGCACGCAGCACTTCACAGGCGACAGCTTGAACATAACGGGTACCGACACCGCCAGCGTCCAATACCCCACCACCGGCTTTTTCAGCAACCGCTATCCCTTGAGCTTTTTCCCGAGCATCTTTCTCACGCAGAAGCTCACCGATAACCAGGACCTGCAGCTGAGCTATAGCCGAAGGATCGACCGGCCCAGCTTCCAGCAGCTGTTCCCCTTTACCGATTACTCCGACTCGCTCAACCTCAGCCGGGGTAACCCCAATCTGAAACCGCAGTTCACGAATAGTTTCGAGCTCACCTACTCGCTTATCTACGCCGGCAATGCCAACTTCCTGGCGTCGGCCTATTATAAAAATACCACCGACCTCATCACCCGCCTGGCATCCGAAGGGGTCAACCCTGTGAACCATAGGGCGGTGATCATCAACACCTATGTCAACGCGAAATCCAGCTTCGTCGGCGGTCTGGAATTCATCGCGCGAAATACGATCACCCCCTGGTGGGACATTACCGGCAACCTCAACATCTTTACCTCGAAGATCAATACCATCGACACCGGCGAATTCGCAGTAGCGCCCATAGGCGAGCAGTGGAGCTATTACGCAAAGGCCTTCAATACCTTCAAGATCACCAAGGCCCTCTCGTTCCAGCTCTCGGGTGACTTTACCTCGAAGACCGTATTGCCCCCTGGCGGCAGCGCGGCTAACGGCGGAAACTCCGGACACGGCTGGGGCGGTACCGTGAGCGGCAACGCCAACGGCTATAACCGGCCTAACGGCGGCGTCGACGCAGCCATCCGCTATGAGTTCCTGAAGAACCATACCGCCGCGCTGACCCTTAGCGTACAAGATGTCTTTCGCACGCGTGTCAGCGACGTGTATACCTATTCCGCAACCTATACGCAGGAGTACGACCGGCGGCGGGACCCGCAGTTCTTCCGTCTCCAGTTCAACTGGCGTTTCGGTAAGTTCGACATGGCACTCTTCAAACGCAAGGACACCAAAGCGGAGATGGACCAGGGCATACAAGGCGGCGGCGGTCCGGCAAACTAAATTCAAGGCGTCCAAACGGGCGCCTTTTTTCTTATCTTTCGGCATGCATTCCACGCTTTTCTTAGGCGATAGCTACACGGTCGGCGAAGGCCTGCCGCTGGCGGGCAGCTATCCCTATCAGACCATTCAGCTCCTGCGCCGCGGCGGCTATCCGTTCTATGCACCCGAGATCATTGCCCGCACCGGCTGGACAACGGACGAGCTGCTTGCGGCGACCGGCCAGACCACGCTGCTGCCCTCCTACTCTTTCATAGCGTTGCTCATTGGCGTCAACAACCAATACCGCGGCCGCGATACGAGGGATTATGCCCGCGAATTCACGCAACTGCTGCGGCTGGCCTTGCAGCTCGGCGGTTCGCCGCAGCGCGTTTTTGTCCTTTCGATACCGGACTGGGGCGTTTCGCCGTTCGCCGCAGGCCGCGACCGGCAGCTCATCGCCAACGCCATCGACGACTACAACGCCGTCGCACATACCATCACCCGGAAGGAAGCAGCTACCTTCATCGACATCACCACACATAGCCGCACCACCGGCGCCGACCCGGCGGCTTTTACCGCGGACGGTCTGCACCCCGCGAGGGCAACCTGTGCCTACTGGGCGAAGGAACTTCGCGACCACCTCGTGTTGCACCTGCAAGCGGATCAGTCCTAGTAAATACTGTTGAGTCCGTCCGTATTCAGATACACGACATCCGGCTGCCGCACATAGGTGTTGTTGTACCGGAACTGGATACCGGTATTGATCATGATCTTAAAGCTGCGATTGTATAGCGTATTGCGCGGGAAATACACCGCACGGAACTCGATGGTATTGAACACGAGGTTCTCATTGCGGGTACGCATCCCCGCGCCGATGCCATCATAGAGATCGGATTTGTAGATCGAACCGCTTTCAGGCGTCAGGAAGGAAACATCCCCAAACACAAAAGGCGCGAATTTGAACCCCAGCAGCTTATAGTTCAGGAACAAGGTGGTCTCGGAATGCAGGGTCGCCCGCTGTATCCCCGAGGTGGAATCGTTGGTGAAATACCGCAACCCAAAGACATTGTTGATGGTTAACGGGTCCAGACCCACGCGGTTCCATAACCGGGTAAAGCTGAAATTGATGTATTGTCTCATCTTGGTGCTGCCCAAAAGGAACAGCGGGCTGTAGTAGCTCGCACCTATGAGAAAGCTGGCGTCCTGCGGGGAGCCTTTATACATGAACGCCCCCGATCGCAGGAAGAACTGCACAAAAGCTCCCCGGTTCCCTACTACATATTCGTTGGCATCGATGCCCGTATACCAGCGGTTCAGATAAAGCTGCCGGTACCAGCCGGTGGTGAGCGCGACATTGTATCCCTTGGGAATATCCTCGGTGGTACCAAAGCCATAGATATAATTGGTCTTGTAGAAGTCCTCGCGGAAAAAAGTGAACGACGTGAGCGCCGCCTCCCGTGCGTTGAACCGGAAATTGAACGGGTTGGACGCCAGCTGATTTGGCACGCTGTCGAAATCATTGCGGAAATAGCGGAACGCCAGAAACCGCCGGTCGCGCACCGCTGTATTACGCAAAAAGGCCTTCGAGCCGATGTTCCAGCCGATCCAGCCATCCTGCGTATGGTAGTCATATTTGTAGAACAGGCTGTCGGGCTGATGATAGACATTGAAGTTCTGGAATTTACCCAGCGTAAAACCACCGGCCAAATGCGCATAGGGTGCATACAGCGGACGGTCCAGCCTCACGAACCAGGCCGTCTCGTCGGGCGTTCCATTGTAGATATTGGAGTTGATCTGGGTATAGCTCGCGGTCACATTTATAAAAGAGTGACCGATATCGGATTTGCTATACAGGAGCTGCGGCCCGAAATTGGGCTTCCGCGCCTGCTCCAGATTCATCCCGCCCTGGATCCGCTGACCCATGCCCAAAAAATTCGCCTCGCTCACATTCCCCCGAAAGCTAAAAGGCGGATACCCGAGGCTGCCGATGGCGCCCGCTATACTAAAAAGGTCTTTCACCACCACGACCAGATCCACCGTATCGGGACTCTCGGGTATGGGGGCGACCAGGATACGGGCATCCTGGATAAAGTTCAGGCTACGGATCAGCCGTTCGTTATCCGCCAGCCTGTAGGCGTCCACCGGAGTGTTCTCTTTTACGAATAACGCATCCCGGATCACCCAGTCGCGGGTCTTCCGGTGCAGATGGTTCAGCAGCCGGGTGCCAAAATATTGCAGCCGTTTAGCCGTGTCGGTAAAGGTCTGCTCGAATCCATACCCGCGGATATAGATATGCCGGATGATCTTCCCCTCATAGGCCTTGAACGGCGTTTCGGACTTGGTGTTGATCGGCGCCATCATGTTGACGTTCGTCACCGAATCCGGCCGGCCCTTGGTGATGGCATTCCGGAAGAACTGGAAGATATTGTTATCCTTCCAGCGCTGGAACCGGTGACGGGCGCTGTCGTCAAGCCTTTTGGGGACAACCGTATCCTGTGGCTTATAGTCGATATTGTTCGGCAGCCTGCCGGTTTCCACCGCACGGCCCGTGCTGTCCCGCGCCTGTCCGGCAGCCGAAAAACAGCCCCAGGTACAACTCAGGGCCAACATAAATAGTATTATGCACTGTCTCCTCAAGCAGATGGACGATCGGATGTTTTAATGAGTTTATTATCAAGCCCCAAGATAAGAATAATAAGTTGTGAACGACCATCGGGGCCCTTCCCGGGCGCTCCCGGCTAATTTCCGTGATTTTTTAGTTAGGAGATTGTTATAAAAGCATTGAATGTGTATCGGTTACACGCCACTTATCGCTTTCGGTGGTATTCCTTTTGCTGCAATATAATCCACAATATATGCACATGGAAACAGAGACTCTAAACGCGTGGCCTTCGATACTCTCCGAACCGAGGAAAAAGAGTACGATGACTGCGTATCCAACGTCCCGCAAAAGCAAGCCAGGCGTAGTCAAAATGCTCCCGACGCCGGAACCGCCAGACGAAGCCACGATCGACCGGCTAAATTCGCTGGCCAACCAACATCCGTTCTGCAGGCTGCATCGGGTGAAAAAACACGAACTGCTGTGACTTTTCGGGGAAAGTTTTCCCCTCCTCGCCACAATAACAAGGGAGGGAAATTCCACAATACAAGCCGTTTCTTACGAAACGGCTTGTATCTTTTCCAGGAACCTGTTAAGATGTGACAATTTAAATATTTCTTTATCCTCCGGGTCGGCTTCGAAGTTGAGGAACAGGATGCTCCCGTCTCTGCCCAATGTCACCAGGTAACGGTCCTTGCGGTATATGTCGTAGACGATCTGGTCGCCATAATCTTTTTCCTGTATCAGATATTCCTGGGCTTCCTCCCCCGCTTTGATTCGTATAGGTTCGGTCTTGAGGTGTTCCATATAAGCTTTTCCTATTACGCCCCCAAAACCAGGCCCCGCTTTATCCGCCCCCGTTTTCCTGGCACAATTCTATCAGTTGATTAAGAGAAGAGCACTGTTCCTGATCCTGTTAATAAGAGCTATATGAAACCGAAGGTTCACAAACACCGTCAAAGATCAATAATGACCGTGCGTAAAAAAGAAATCGAACAACCGATGCATCCCGACTCGCAGCTGGAAGCCTTTTTCCTCCGGGAGCTCAAAGAATTATACGGCGCCGAAAAACAACAACTCGTCGTACTGTCGCTGCTGAGAAAGGCCGCATCCTCCCTCCGGCTCCGCAACGTCCTCGCCAGCCATCTCGACGACACCCAGGAACAACTCCGGCGGCTGGAAACCATCTTTATCCAGCTCGGTCACACCGCCGAAGCGCTAGGCGCCGAGACCGTCTTCGGTATCACTCGCGAGGCCGAGCAGGTCATCGCCTCCACCCGCCCCGGAACGGCCACCCGCGACGCCGGCCTCATCGTCGCCGCCCAAAAGCTCGATCACTATGAGATCTCGTCGTATGGCAGCCTCGCGACCCACGCCCGCACCCTCGACCTCGACGAGATCGAAGAGCTGCTCGAGCTCTCGCTTTACGAAGAAAAGGAAAACGACGACCTCCTCACCATCCTCGCCGAAAATTACATCAACGCTGAAGCGCGGCGGGAGTAAGCCACCAATGGCTTGCCCGAATAAGGTCAGGGTCTGCCCTCCCTTGCGGAAGTCAAAAATTCTTCGAGGGCAATTACACTGGCAATAGTATCAGGCCCATCGCAATTATTCCTTAGCCGGACGGCTAGGTCATCGCGAAAGGATGGCGCCGCAAGACCCTTTCGGACTAAATAAAGATCCTGCACCAAACCTTCGATCATTTTCCAGTCCGAACCTGTTATGATGTTATCGGCATCTTTTCGATATTGCATATAAAATCCATCGTAAAACCCTCTATGCTTCTTGTAAATATCCAGTTTAGCCTGCGTCAACATGTCTTCTGATTTGTCAGAAATGATATATAATCGCCCATACGTTAGGATTGTTTACCAGTGCATTGTATTCATAATTTGCCCAGATGCTTGAACCCCCAACCCCATCCGTACCGTCAGCTTACTGCTTAATTGCCTGATTTGCGTCTGAATATCCCCGAACAGCTTCTTTGCCACCATCGTATCCTTTAGCATGAACTTGTCCTTTAACCGAAGCTCCCGCTTTTCCATTTCGTGTAATGTTTTTTCGGATTGATTCGTAATGTCCTTTGCGAGCCCATCGCATCTGTTATCCAGCCGGCTCAATGCCTTTGTATCCACGCTGTCGTTGGTAGGCGCCGGGTCGCTTTGAAGTGGGATATCTTGTGCGTACAGGGCAAACACGACCAGCACTAGTTGTGCTGCGACAAGTCGGCCATCTCTGCCGCGAGGCGCTTGTTCTCCGCCTTTACCTCCTCCAGCTCTTTTTGCTGTTGCAGCACATAAAGGGTCAGCTCCTCAACCTTTTTCAAAAGCTTCGATTGCGCATCCCCCAATTCAACCCCGTGTTTTGCCACGCTGTCGGCTGACGGCATTTCTGGGAGATGATGGTTGTTGGCAATGAAACGGTTCAGACTGTCCAGCGGCATGAGCTTGTAGCCAGGGTTGAAGACATAGTCCGGCCAGGCGGCCTGGTCGACTGTAACTTTTCTGGTACGGATGCCCGTTTCGACGAATAGCCGATTATTGGGATCGTTGACATCGCTCGTTCCGATCCCTACTCCACCATTCATTAAATTCACGCAGAGATAATTCGTGTTGCTAAAGGCCGACGTGCCAATATAGACCTTTTGTGTCGCCAATGCCGTCCAGCCAGACACACTGGCGTTACTGGCATTGTATCCGGCAATGTAGACGCCGTTCGGATCCCATCCGTTATGAATGGAGATCAGATCGAATGCTGCTGTATTGAATTTAGCGCTGATGGTGAGATCCGACCCGCTTCCGGGATAGCTATTCGACAGAACAAATCCATTGGAAGCCATCTGGCCGGCTACATCCAGAGGATATTGAGGACTATTGACGCCGACCCCCAGCCACCCGTTCGTCACCAGTAGATTTCTTCCTCTGAACCTGTAGTTGCCCGCATCCGTGGCTTCTCCCCAGTAGACGTCCTTGTGGGTCTCATAGTTGTACACAGCCGAGATTGCAGGGTCTGCGCTCAGGTGCGGGACACGGATATAGCCCGTTGGGCTGGCCACCAGCTTCAATGGTGCACTACCAACATTGGTCATGTCCCCGGTACCACCGGTATAGGAGCTCATACCAAGCAAGCTTTGCGCAGCAGCCGGCGTCGCAAAGGCCAATACAAAAAGCAATAGAATAGAAGCGGAAATACGCGGATGGTGAACTGACATAGCAGTTGTGGTCCTGAGGCGCTTAGCCATGGGTCTGAGGGGTTTGATGGTTAAATTTGACTGGGAGTCTGTTTTCGAGGGGGAACTAACGCTGATGACCAGGTGATACTGTCAGGCTGGATAAAATTAGCTTTTATTTTAAAACAGCAAAAATATTTTATAGGCGTGAGGATTTTGAGTACCAGCGTGTCTGTTTGCACAATAAGTGTGTTTGGGGAGGTGTATTTTCACTGCGCCATTACTGCGGGGAATAGTTTGGCCGCCTTCACCTGCCGCCAACCGGCGCAGCAATCAGCACCCCCTCCGCCGTTAGTGCCCCATGGATCAACCGCGCAAACTCCACGGCATGCGCTCCATCCCCATGCAGACACACCGTCTCCGCACGGATCGCGACCGGTACGAGCCGCGCGCGTCCGGCCGCATCGAAACCTGCTGGCCCACCAGCGTCAGCCGCCCCGCCACCCATTACCACACCCTCCCTTACCATCCGCACCACCTGCGCAACCGCGAGCCCGCCATCCGAGATCAGCGCATGCCGCTCCGACCGCGGCGTCAGCGTCCCATCGGCCCGGTACGTCCTATCCGCAAAGACCTCGGAAACAAACCCAATCCCCATCGTCTCCGCCACCGGACCAAGCAAAGAACCACTTAATCCGTACAACAACAACGAATCATCGAGATCCGCGATGGCGCGAACGATGAGCGTCGAGACCGCCACATCGACGGCCGCCCGGTTGTACAACGCCCCATGTGGCTTGACGTGCTGCATCCGCGCGCCGAATTCGCGGCAGATGGATTGCAATCTATGCAGCTGCTCGAACAGCAATCCAGCGAGATCCTCGGGCCGCAATGAGACCCCGAGCAAATCGACGCGCCCGAAACTAGAACGGTCAGGATAAGAAGGATGCGCCCCGATGGCCACCCCATGCTGTAACGCCAGCTCTACGCTGCGACGCATCGTATCGGCGTCGCCGGCATGCCCCCCACAGGCAATGTTCGAAGAAGAAATAAATGGAAAAATAGCCGCATCCGTTGCCATCCCTTCGCCCATATCACAGTTCAGATCGATCACACCCCTATTCAGCATACCATCTCATTTAGATGATCCATGCAGGATCGCTGCAGGATATGGAGCTCTTTCTGACGGGAGACCAACAGCTGCTCCGCTGACTCGAGGTCCATAAGCTTGAATTGTATAGTATCGGATGGGCGCAATTGCGCTAATTTAGGTAAATGTGCCGAAACAACATGAGCGATTCTCGGGTAACCCCCCGTGGTTTGATGATCGGCCATCAATACGATCAGCTGTCCCTCGGGTAACAACTGAACGGTTCCAAAACTCACCGCCGAAGAGACCAATTCGACCGGCGCATCCAGTGACAACGGCGCCCCGCTGAGCTGGTAACCCATGCGGTCACTCGAAGGATGAATGAGATAATTGTCCTCGGTAAACGAATCCCGGGATGCACTGGAAAGCAGCGGCCATTCATGCCCCGGGATCACCCCGATCTCATGCGGGAACTGATAGATCTTTTCGGTATTGACCCGCCAGGGGAGTATCTCAAAATTGTTTTGTTCCTTCAGCAACCCTGCAAAATAGATGGTGCTCTCGTTAAAGGGCAGCTCATCACCTTTTTTCAGCTGCAACCCAACCCCAGCCTTGAGTGACGTACTATAACTATTCAGCCATTTCTTCAGACAATAGCCGCCATGTACGCTTAAATAACAGCGGCCACCCTGAACAAGAGAAGGAAAATGCAATACTGTATTCTTTCTTACTACCACCGGCTGCCAGCGCGGGATCAGCTCATCATTGACTGTGGGGGAAAAATCGGCGCCGGTGATCGCAATCAGCGTATTCTGTTCAAAAAGGATTTGCGGCCCGGGGAAATGGATCTCGATCACCGCTTCGTGCTGGTCGTTCCCTACGAGAAGATTGGCGACCTGAGCCGCATAGATGTCCATCGCTCCGCCGGGATTGACACCCCAATTACCGAAACCATGCCTGCCCAGGTCCTGTATGGTGTCGAGCAAGCCAGGCTTAATAATGGAGAAAGCCATAATGATAAATGGTTGTAGTTTGGAGCTTCTCAGGGCTTACAACTTGGTTCAGAAGGTATCGGTAAGGTTTGGCCGTGCTGCGGCCCTCGCATTTCGAAGTTGTCTAAGCTACTAATTTATCCTGAAAAACCACTCACCCGATGGAATTCTTCCGCGGGGATTGGATAGAATTCAACCCGGTCGCCCGTCTGCAACCGCACCGGCGGATCGGTGGCCGGATCGAACAGCCTCACCGGCGTCCGGCCGATGATCGACCAGCCCCCCGGACTGTTTAGCGGATAGATACCCGTTTGCTTACCGGCAACTCCTACGCCGCCCGCCGCCACGGGGACAGGCCGCTGTTTACGCGGCACCTCCAGCCGTGGATCCACCGTTCCCAGATAGGGAAACCCCGGCAGAAAACCGATCATATAGACCCGGTAGATGCCGGCCGTGTGCAGCCCGATGACCTCCGGTACCGATAAATGTTGCTGCCGTGCCACCTCCGCCAGGTCCGGCGCATATACCCCTTCGTAACACACCGGGATACGAAAACAACGTCCGCTTTGTTGCCTGGCTCCACCATCCGCAGGAGTTCCGGCAGGCCCCGGGCGAAGGGCGGCACCGGTCCCCGGCTCCGTCTCCTCCCATCCCCGCACCAGCAGCTCTTCCACCCATACCCCCGTCCGCTGCCCCCCTGTCACGCCGCTGGCCCGCACCACCGCCGGGTCATAAAACACCGACACCGAACTATAGGCCACTATGACATCGAGAATACCCGGGAACCCGTGCCGCTGTAGCCAGTCGTGTATCGCCTGCACCCGTATATTATGGTGTTCATCGATCACCGGCCCAAGATCGAGGGTGACGGCCGAATCGCCAAGGGGAAATAAGGTGTAAGGCATGCAACAAATTAACCCTTTTTAGAACAACCCGCGGCTTCGACTGTTCATAAAGGGATAACTTCCTGGCCACACAAATTTGCAAGTTATTGACAATCAATTAAGCACATCCCGTTAGGCGAGCCAGCAGGCCGTAGGCCCGAGGCCACTGATTTTTTAATTTGAACGTTATACTGTAAACTTGCACGCGTACGGGCAGGCCGGAACGCGTTAAACCGGCTGGAATTAAACCCTTTTATACTATAAAATGGCTAAGAACTTATTAATTGTGGAGTCTCCGGCGAAAGCCAAAACGATAGAAAAGATCCTGGGGGAAGATTTCGAGGTCAAGAGCTGCTACGGGCATATCCGGGACCTCGAGAAAGACGACATGGGTATCGACATCAAGAACAACTACCAGCCACGCTATATCGTTCCTGAAGATAAAGAAAAGGTTGTCAAAGAATTAAAATCGTCAGCCAAGAAGTCGGGCGAAGTCTGGCTCGCGACTGATGAGGACCGGGAAGGGGAAGCCATCTCCTGGCACCTGTGCGAGGTGCTGGGCCTCGATCCGGTCACCACCAAACGCATCGTCTTCCACGAGATCACCAAACCCGCGATCCAAAGCGCCGTCAAAAAGCCCCGGACCGTGGACATGAACCTCGTCAACGCCCAGCAGGCCCGCCGGATCCTCGACCGGATCGTAGGTTTCGAGCTTAGCCCCGTCCTCTGGCGCAAGATGAGCATGAAGAACAACCTCAGCGCCGGCCGCGTACAGAGCGTCGCCGTCCGCATCATCGCCGAACGCGAGCGGGAAATAAACGCATTTACCGCCGTGAGTTCCTTCAAGCTCGAGGCGCTGTTCACGGCCAAGGATGTCAGCGGCAAATCCGTCACTTTCGCCGCCGAAGGAAAGAAACAGTCTTCGGCCGAGAACGCCGAGAAATTTCTCCAGTCTTGCATCGGCGCGGATTATACCGTCACCGATATCCAGGTGAAACCCGGTAAGAAAACGCCCGCGGCACCCTTTACCACCTCCACCCTTCAGCAGGAAGCCAGCCGCAAACTGGGTTACTCGGTGAGCCGCACCATGATCCTGGCCCAAAAGCTTTACGAAAGCGGTAAGATCACCTACATGCGTACCGACAGCGTCAACCTCAGCGATCTCGCCATGCAGGCTGCCGCCGACCAGATCAAAAGCCAGTACGGTGACAAATACCACCAGGCCCGCAAATTCAAAAATAAGAACGAGTCGGCGCAGGAAGCACACGAAGCCATCCGCCCCACCTACATGGATGCGATGACCGTCGATGATTCGGACCTCCGTCGGCTTTATGAACTGATCTGGAAACGCACTATGGCCAGCCAGATGGCCGACGCCGAACTGGAAAAAACGATCGCGAAGATCCAGGTCTCTACGAATAAAGAAGAGCTTACCGCCAGCGGCGAAGTATTGAAATTCGACGGCTTCCTTAAGGTATACATGGAAGACCGCGACGAAGACGACATCTCCGAAGAAGACGGCCAGGAAGGGATGCTGCCGCCGCTCACGGTAAAACAACAACTCCCGCTAAAAGAGATGCGTGCCGTCGAGCGTTTCTCCCGCCCCCTGCCCCGCTATACCGAGGCGTCCCTTGTAAAAAAATTGGAGGAGCTCGGCATCGGCCGGCCCTCGACCTACGCCCCCACCATCTCTACTATTCTCAAACGTGGCTATGTAGAAAAACGCGACAAAGAAGGCGTCAAACGGGACTTCCGTATCCTTCTCCTGAAGAACGATCATATCGAAAAGGTCACCGAACAGGAGAATACCGGTGCGGAAAAGTCCAAATTATTCCCCACCGATCTCGGTCTGGTGGTGACGGACTTCCTCAAACAGTATTTCGACGACATCATGGACTACCACTTCACGGCCCGCATCGAAGAAGAGTTCGACGAGGTTGCCCGGGGGAAGATGCTATGGAGCAAGATGATCGATGATTTCTACAACCCTTTCAAAAAGGACGTCGACAATACCATCGAGAACGCCGAACGCATCAAAGGCGAAAGAGAGCTGGGCGTCGACCAGCAAAGCGGTAAAAAGGTCATCGCCCGCATGGGCCGTTATGGTCCCATGGTCCAGATCGGCGATGTCAGCGACGAAGAAAAGCCCCGCTTCGCGAAATTGAAGAATACGCAAAGTATCGAAACCATCAGCTACGATGAGGCCATGGAACTCTTTCGGCTTCCGCGCAACCTCGGCGTATTCGAAGACAAAGATGTCACGGTCAGCATCGGTCGCTTTGGTCCGTATATTGCACACGACGGCAAGTTCTATTCGCTCGGAAAAGAATTCGATCCTTATACGATCAGCTTCGAACAGGCACAACCCATTGTCGTCGAGAAAAGAGCAGCCAAAGAACAACGAACTATCAAGATCTTCGAAAAGGAAAAGATACAACTCCTCCGCGGCCCCTACGGCCCCTATATCAAGCAGGGTTTGCGCAACTATAAATTGCCAAAAGAAAAGCAGGAAACTGCAGCCGATCTGACGCTGGAAGAGGTAAAAGCCATCATCGAAGAGGTCAAGGCCAACCCACCCAAACGGGTTCCCCGGAAGAAAAAAAATAATTAGCGACCTGTCGGACCGCCGGCGCCCCCGGATTTGGGTGCCTATCCGATTTTCGTGGCATGCAATTTAATGAACATTTAGGGCGTTATTGTGGATAAGAAACCCATTTAACTCTAATAAACATCGCCGATCTTACCTTTGTATTGGCGATGGCCCGGAAACCCCATGCAGGAAAACAGAGAAATTATAGCGTTGTTCCATTTGATCGACGACCCCGACCAGGAAGTCTTTGATTCCGTTAGCAATAAGATCGTAAGCTACGGCCGGGGAATCATTCCCAATTTGGAAAATCTTTGGGAGAACACGATCAGCAACGATGTACAGGAACGCATAGAGCTTCTCATCCATAAGCTCCATTACCACGATCTCACGGAAGATTTCACCCACTGGAAGAACAGCAGCTACCAGGACCTGCTCACGGCCTCGCTATTGGTCGCCAAATTCCAATACCCGGAACTGGTCACGACACCCGTGCTCCAGGAGGTCGAGAAACTACGCCGCAATATTTGGCTGGAACTCAACAGCTATCTCACCCCCCTCGAACAGGTTCATGTGGTCACCAGCATCCTGTACAATTACTATGGGCTCAAAGGCACCGAGGTCGCCTACCAACACCCCGAAGAGTTCATGATCAACAAGCTCATCGAAACCAAAAGGGGGAATTCTATCACTAACGGCATCCTTTACCTGCTGCTCAGCGAGCTGCTGGACATCCCAGTAAAAGCCATCAATATCCCGCGCCAGTTCGTTTTGGCGTATATCAAACCCTATTACGACGAGAACCCCGAGAAGCTGAGCCCGATGCAACGCATCGAGTTCTTCATCGACCCCACGAGCGGACAGGTCTTCTCGCATAAGGACGTGGAAAGCTATTTTAAACGCATTTCCGTGCCGCCCGTGGCTTCCTATTTCAAACCGCTCTCCCACTACCGGATCATCCAAACGGCCCTGGAAGAGTTCAGCAAATGCTTCGACGACGAGCGCAACGCCTACAAGCAAAAAGAGCTATTAGACCTCGCAAAACTCTTGAACGAATAATTGAAGCCGGCGGAGCCGGCTTTGGGAATAAAAAAAGAGCCACCGTAAGGTGGCTCTCGCATTATTTACACACCCAGCGTCCAGCCGGCGCGATAGTTCCGCTTCACAAACGCATTCGCCTCGTCGAAGTTCGTGATCTTCATATTCGCGGCATCCCACAACAGCTTCTTCCGGCCGGGATATTTACCGCTGGAATCTTTGAGATTATAGCTGCGCAATGCCAGGTTACCCATCAGGATCGTCTCCGTTAACGGCCCTGCATAGTCGAAGGGCGAGCTCAGTTCATTTTTCCCATAACCCGCGATACACGCATTCACCCATTGGTGATAGTGGCCCTCCGGAACGCGCGGCAGCGTCTTAGGCACACTCGCCGCCTCGGACATCCGGGATTTCGGCAATAGGGTCGGTTCGGCGCCGTACGTTCCGCACATCATCTTGCCTTTCGTACCGGTGATGATCACGCCGCCGTCGGGACCACCCATCCGGTCATTGGCATCCAGCTCGTCGGGACGCTCGGGTTGAATACCGCCATCCATCCAGTACAGGGCCACATCGGGCTTACCCGGTTTGCCCGGGAATTTCATCTTCACCGAAGAGCTCACCGGACAGCTATCGGGATGGTCGAGGGGAGTCCACATCACCTGGTAGATGGTGCTCATGCTGCACTCGACCTCCGAAGGATATCCCAGCCCCACGGTTTTGAACGCCGGGTCGATCAGGTGACAACCCATGTCACCGAGTGCCCCCGTGCCATAGCGCCACCAGCCCCGCCAGTTGAACGGCAGGAACTCATGATGATAGTCGTCCGCTTCGGCCGGCCCTTGCCACAGATCCCAGTTGAGTTCGGACGGGATCTCGTCATGCCCGGTGGGCTTGAGACCACCCTGCGGCCACACGGGCCTGTTAGTCCATACATGGATGGCCGTGGCATCGCCGATGAGCCCGGCATTGTACCACTCCTGCATCAGCCGCACCCCGTCGCCGGAAGAACCCTGGTTGCCCATCTGCGCGACGACCTTATACCGCTTGGCGGCTTCGGTGAGCATCCGCGCCTCATAGATATCGTGCGTCATCGGTTTCTGGCAATAGACATGTTTGCCCAACTGCATCACAGCCATGGCGGCTACGGCGTGACAGTTATCCGGAGTGGAGACATTGCAGGCATCGATATGCTTGTGCTCCTTTTCCAGCATCTCCCGGAAGTCTTTGTAGTACTTGGCCTTGGGGAAGGTCTGTCTGGACTTCGCGCTCTGACGGTCGTCGACGTCGCACAGGTAGGCGATATCGACCTTGCCGCTGCTGTAGAAGTTCCGGATATCGTCGCCGCCTTTACCGCCGGCGCCGATGGCTGCGATCTGCAGCTTATCACTCGGCGCAGTGAATCCGCGCCCGAGAACATGTCTGGGTACGATGAAGAAGCCTGTGGCAGCCATCGTTGAACCGCGCAGAAATTTCCTGCGGGATAAGTTACTGGGTTTGTTTGTTGAGCTCATAGTATGGTGTAAGTTAAGACAGTGCACCAATAAAAAAAGCACCCGAAGGTGCTAAAAATTGCAAAATTACTCAATTCTAATAAAGTCTTAATGCGATTCCCGGGCGGCTTCAGATCATTAGCCCTACCCCAGCGTAGCCGTCAACGACACCTGCGCCTTGAGCACACGGCTCACCGGACAGCCTTGCTCCGCGCCTTTGGCAAATTCCTGGAATTTGTCATTGGTGATGCCGGGTATCTTTGCCTTGAGATCCAGATGGCTTTCCGTGATCGTCGGCGTACCGCTGCTGACGTCCAGCGTTACCGTAGCCGTCACTTCCAGCGAATCGGGCGTGATGCCCGCGCCCTGCAGGCCAAATGCCAGCGCCATGGCAAAACAGCCGGCATGTGCAGCGGCGATCAACTCCTCGGGATTCGTGCCTACACCGTCTTCGAAACGCGTCTTGTAAGAATACTGCGCCTTGTTCAGGGTCGTGCTCTGGGTCGTTAAATTTCCTTTACCATCTTTGCCGGAGCCGTTCCATACGGCCGTTGCTGTACGTTTCATAACTTTTGTATATTTAGTTAACGATAAACCGTGGTATAACCATGCCAACCATCACCTGCCAAGACTTTGAAAAGATAGATCTTCGGGCCGGAACGATGACGAAGTTAGCGATTTTCCCGAAGCGAACACAGATGTCTGTAGGCCTTCGGCCCCACCACTGGTGCGGCTCTCGGTCGCGGGCTTGCGCCCGTGGACAGGCCGCCTTCCGGCGGCCAGGAGCCGGCTTGGCAATTGACCGAACTTATATGAAAAGCAAGACCTTATCGGCAAACTGGTGATCGCCGTGGTCAATTTTCCGCCAAAGCAGGTCGCTAATTTTTTCAGCGAATGCCTCGTCCTGGGTGTGTATACTGAAAAAAAAGAAGTAGTTTTATTGACGCCGGACCGCAAGGTCGGCAATGGCTGGAAGATCGGGTAACCCCAAATTCTCTCACGCATGGCAACCACGCTGGAAACGGCCACGACCTATTACCAATCACCCCTTGGTCTTCTCCGTATCGGGGGAACAGATACCTATATCAACGAGATCAGCTTCGTAGACCATCTCGACGACGCTAAATATCATCACCCGAGCCTCAAGGGCCCGGTGACTCCCCTGGTCATCCAATGCATCGAACAGATGATCCAGTATTTTCAGGGGCAACGCCGCATCTTCGACTTCCCCGTCGCCCAGGACGGCTCGTCCTTTCAACAACGGGTATGGAACGAGCTCACCGCCATCCCCTTTGGGAAGACCATCAGCTATCTCGAACTGTCCCGCCGCCTCGGCGATACCAAGGCCATCCGCGCCGCCGCCGCCGCAAACGGTAAGAACAATATCGCCATCGTCGTCCCCTGTCACCGCGTCATCGGCTCCAAACGCGACCTCGTAGGCTATGCCGGCGGCCTCTGGCGCAAAAAATGGCTCCTCGACCACGAGACCAAAGTGATGTACGGCGTACAAACCTTATTCTAAAATCTTTCCACCTCCTCGGCATTTTTTTCAATGTCCTCCATCGACAACAATGCCGGTCGCAAATCCTCGCGGGCCATAAGAGAAAGCTGATCACCGGCATGCTTGCTGCCCGGCTGTGAAGCATTGCCATAGCTTAGCAACACCCAGGCACTGACCTTCTTGCCGAACTCCGTCACAGCCACATAACTGTCGCCGGCGACAGCCCGGTATTTGTTGTCCTTGTCTTTGGCGAAATAGATCGTTCGGTAAATGCCGTATTGCTCCGGCCCGCCATTCGCAGGATAATCCAATGCACCCATCCGGAACCGGTAGACATCTCCCCACGCCACGTTGAGACTGTCATAGTCACGGATAACCTCAACTGCCGCCGCCGCCAGCAATGCAACGGCTTTCCCGTCATCTTTAAGTCCCGCAGGCGTTTCCACCGGATGCCCGGGTTCCCATTCCCGGCGGAACATATCGGGCGTAAGTTTATCGAACCAGCGCGCGAACAACACTGCCCCGCGGCTGTCGGCATGGGTCGCCCGATCCCAGCTGCGAAGCACCGGAACGGCTTTCAACACTATCGTATCGGTGGATGCCGAAGCTGCTGCCAACAAATCGGGAAGAAACCTATCTGCCGCCTCCATTCCCGTATTCAATTTGCAAGCGGCAAGCCGCTGTAAGGACAAAACAGAATCATGCCTGACGAGATTCACCGCCCGCTGCGGCCGCAGCCCCATTCCCACAGGAGCAAGATAAGCCGGATACCTGCCCGGTTGCAACAACGGCGGATAAGTGCAGGTCCATGGCGGATCGTTGGCGTTCTGAATAAACCCCGTCGCAGGGTTCCATAACTCGGGTAGATCGGTATAATTCAAGGTCTCTTTCCAAATATATTTCGAGGTCGTGCCATCGATAGCGCCATGCCAGAAACGCCAGTCTCCTTCGGCCCGTTTAGGGACCGTCCCGTCAAAAAGATAAAAGATATTTCCGGCCGCATCGGCGTAGATAACATTGAACATCGGCAGCTGCATCATCTTTAACGCATGGACGAATTGAACCCGGTTGGTCGCGGCCGCCATCAGATGCCACTGATAGAAGAGCGATGGCTTATCCATCCCCGCGATCCTGATGGCATAGGCAGTATCCTTCACACTCCCGATCACCGGCCCCTGGCGCGAATAGCGGCATTCGATGTGTTCCGTTCTCAACGTCCCATCCGGCTGCCGTACCCGGATATCGACTGCCCGGTCTTCAAACGGCACAACCGCGCCATCGAGGAGATAACCATGGTCCTTTAACCGCAGCTCATACCGGTCACAGGCATCCACGGGGTTCACCGTATGCGTCCACCCGAGATGATCGTTGAACGCGATATTCAATACCGGTAACCCGACGACAGCCGCCCCATAGGCGTTAAAACCGGGTGACTGCAAATGTGCTTCGAACCACGTAAAAAGATCCGCCCACGGAAGATGCGGATTGGCCAAAAGTAGCGCCGTCTTATTCACACTCCGTGACGGCGAAATGGCAAGCGCATTGGAACCCGCCTTCACCTTTCGGCTCGCCATGCCCAGGTCTTCTCCGGCCACAAATCGCAAAAAGACCACCCGCAATCCATGCGCAAAAACATCGGATGGCGATAAAGGAAGGACCGCCGCGTTCTCCGGCTCCACGGCATCCGGATGCGCCCGGACATACGCGTTCATTCCCGCCACAAACGCATCGATGCATTGCCTGAATACAGGCTCCTGTCGCCCATAATCACGCCTGGCAATATCCGGCAGCCCAAACAGCCGCACCTGCTTATCCGAAGCCAGATAGCGTTCGCCCCAGTATTCCGCCGCCTTGCCTCTGGCTTGCCCGTAAAGCCGCAGGATCAGGTTGGCATGGTTATGCATCTGGGCCCAACCGAACTCATAATACATATCTCTCACCGTCCGCCCATAGATATGCGGCACGCCATAGCCATCCCATAAGATCTCATTGGTGATAGATTGCGCGAAAATGATCCGGCAGCAAAGCTGACAAAGAAGAAAAAAAAGAAGTCTCACGATTGAGCAATTTGCAGTTGAAAAATTTTTCCATTCAATTTACAATTAAATTCTGCCGCAGAATGGATCAATTTTTCACTGCATTAATACGTCAGTAAGTTCTCATACCTCAACAGCGTGATCTCCGCCGCCTTCGCCGCAAAGCTCACATTCACCAGCAAAAATCCGGCATTTTCAAAACTCTGTTACGCATTCTTCACCTCCAAGATCGTAGCCTGCTTGGGCTGGAATTTTTGCATCACTATGTCCAATACCTTGCGCGAAAGATCATAGTTCGCCGTGGCCGTCGCCACCTGCTGCAGGTTATTCGTATAGTCCTGCCAGTTCTTCACGGCATTCGCGGTATAATTCAGCAGCAGGGTATCCCGAACAAGCCCAGCGCGACATAAGGGCCATAGTTGAGATTGAGCAACGAGAAACCCTGCGAGTTCGCCGTCCGGCTATAGTTGTAGCCCACATTCGTCACTAGCGAGGGATACCACTGCGCGGCCACCTGTTTCCCAATATACTTGTTGATCGTGATCTGTTCAATTGCAGCGATGATATCGGGATTGGCGGTCTGCACCCCACCCATGATCTTCGGCAACGAAAGGCCCCTGTCCACCAGGATCGTATCTTCTACCTGGATCACGGAATCCGGCCGCAAGGTCAAAAGCGTCAATAGATCCGTTTTGTCCTGGTCGATGATCAGCTGCTGGGCCTGCAGATTCTGGATCTGCGTATTCAGATCGACCTGGCTCTGGAAGAGATCGGCATTGTTGGCCAGCCCCACACTCTGCTGTGCCTGCACGATCGCCAGCTGCCCCCGGACAAAAGCCGCCGGCAGCACTAGCGCCGCACAGCCTATCAGAAGTTTTCTCATATACATTATTCCGTTACTTCGGTGACATGAACCTTGTGTCTGCTCGAGATATAAGTATAAACCGCCGGGATCACGAACAACGTCAGGATCAGGCTGAACATAATGCCCCCCACCACCACGATACCCAATGGAATCCGGCTGGTCGCCGCGGCCCCCAGGCTCAACGCGATCGGTAACGCTCCCAGCGATGTCGCCAGCGATGTCATCAGGATCGGCCGTAACCGTTGTGCAGCCGCTTCTACGACCGCCGCCCGCTTACCCATCCCCTTCTCCCGTTTCTGATTGGTAAATTCGACGATCAGGATACCGTTCTTCGTGACCAGCCCGATCAGCATGATCATCCCGATCTCCGAAAAGATATTCAGCGTCTGATGAAAGACCCAAAGACTCAGCAACGCCCCCGCGAGCGCCAGCGGCACCGTGAGCATGATCACAAAGGGATTTATCGTAATTTGTCTCATGGAAACCTGGACACTACGCGTAGTCGCGATCCATCCCGAAGCCTTCGATACGAAAACGATCCTGCTGGAACGCACCGACGGCCACCACCTGGCCTATCACGCCGGCCAATTCCTGACGTTTCTCTTCCAATTCCACGGTCATGAACTTCGCCGCAGCTATTCTTTTTCGACCACTCCGGGTGTCGACCCCATCCCCGCCATCACCGTAAAACGCATTCCCAACGGCGAGATCTCCCGCTACCTCCTCGACCATGTCCGGCCCGGAGATACACTGACTACCCTGCCCCCCGCCGGCCGGTTTACGCTGGAAACCGCACCGGCCACCGATCCCATGGGCTTCGCGGCACCCAACGGCGCGAGGCCGTCGCAACTCTTTTTCCTTGCCGCGGGCAGCGGCCTCGTCCCGGTATTCTCTCTGATCAAACAAGCGCTAAAAGCCACCCCCCCGGCTCACATCACCCTCATCACCCAACAACACGAGCCCGCATCCACGCCCTTCCGGGAACAACTCACCGCGCTGCAAACTTCCTATGGCCCGGCCGCACTCGAATGGATCGACCTGCTCTCCGTCCAAAACGGCCGCATCAATAACTGGTGGCTGGAACGCTGGCTGGAAACCACCGGGGCCCTGGCCGACGACACCCGCTTCTATCTCTGCGGCCCGGAAGCCTTTATGCGTATGGCCCGCTTCACCCTAAAAACACTCGGTGTTCCCGACGATCATATCAGGCAAGAACATTTCACCGTCGAACGCCGGCTCGCTCCGCCGCCATTGGTCGACCCGGCACCAAAAACCATCACTATCATCACCACCGCCGGCCATTACGAATTCGAAACGGCCTGGCCCGACACGATCCTCACCGCCGCCGAAAAACACGGCATCCGCCTCCCCTACAGCTGCCGCGCCGGTCGCTGCTCGACCTGCGTCGCGCGGTTGATCCGCGGCAAAATAAAAATGAGCAACAACGAGGTGCTCACGGAAAAAGATTTGCAGCAGGGCTTGACGCTGACTTGCGTCGGTTATGCAGAAACAGACGTCACGCTTTCGGTCTAGGCTCCTGCGCTGCGACTCATCGGGAGATGTGATGCGCCCTGCCCGACCCGGAATGGCTAACATTCACCGTACTCGGATTACCGCCATAATTGATCCCACCCGAACCGCTGATGCGCCCGTCGATGACGCCATTGGTAGTAATGGTACAGGAGCCCGAACCGCTCACATGGATCCGGGAATGCTCCCCAACCGCAAGATCGCTGCCCCGGATACTCCCCGACCCGCTGACATTGCAATCCAGTTGTTTGGCGCGACCCTTGACCTGGATATTCCCCGAGCCGCTCATGGATAGATCCAGCTGATCGGTTCTCAGTCCGATGGCTATCACGCCGCTGCCCGAATTGCGCACCCGCATCGACGTGCTTTGGAATACGTCATCGGCACGGATGCCGCCCGACCCCGAATTCGCCACTTCGGACAATTCCCCCGGAGTAGTAACTGTGATACACAGCCGGCGCGTCATCCGGATATTGCTAAAACCCGGGAAGCCGATCTGCAGCGCGCCGTCCTTCACTACGGTCGATAAAGCTCCGATGATATTGCTTTCTCCTTCGATCTTCACCTGGTATTTATCGCCCGGCACCACGACCACCTGGGCGCTGATGCTGTTGTGCAGGCCGGTAAACGAAGCAAGATCCCGGGTCACGGTAACATCGGAACCATCTCCGTGGACGATCCGCTGCGGATACCCGGGGATCGCGACACAAAAAAGCAAAATAGAAAGAAAGGCAAGTGAACGCATGGCGGCAGATTTTAATGGAAATCCCCAAATTCCATGCGGTTTTGCTATGCACTTGAAAATCAAAACAAACCAACCACCCGCCGCCCGGCTCGCTGTTCGTTTTCGATACAGCGATTGTCCCGATCCGGCCCATCCGCCGCGCCCTTCACACAGCTCTTCCAGCCATGGTGCCAACTATCGCAATTCATCCGCCGAGAACGCAAACGGCAGCAGCAGCCCCGACTGCGCCAACACGATGACCTTCCCCGTCTCTCCCCCGAGGATCACCCGCATCGGCCGCCCCGTTCGCTGCTCGAATTCCTGCAGTGACTGCCGGCAGATGCCGCAAGGCGAAATAGGCCTGTCGCTCATCCCGTTTTCATTGTGATAACTTATCGCCAGCGTCTCGATAGGCACTCCCGGATGCTGTGCACCGGCCACCGACAACAACGTCCGCTCCGCACAGATGCCGGCAGGGAATGAGGCATTCTCCTGGTTGGTGCCCGTAATGAGGACACCATTCGCCAGCCGCGCAGCCGCCCCCACCTGGAAATGCGAATACGGCGCATAGGCATGCGCGGTGGCTTTCCGGGCCGCAGTCAACAGCTCCGCATCGGCCGGAACCAGCTCCCGGTCCGACCCATATTCCTCATAGCGAAGCGTAAATTCTTTATGCATAGCGACAGGTTTACAACCACGAGAATTTATAGAACATACCTTTTCGGCCCAGTTTCCCCTTGCTGAAATATTTCGTCAGCCACTCCTGCGACTCGCGAAAATGCGGCTCGGCCGTAGCGATGGCCGTAGTGAGTTGCTGCAGCGGCTGCTGTATCCTGCTGTCTGCCGGTGTCAGCACAAGGGCGGCAACCTGCGCTTTCGCCGCGAACAGGGCATGTTCCGCACTGTCCAGCATCTGTTGGATCTCGGCATCCGTCTTCGCCGGTTTAAATTGATCGTTCCGGTAGTCGATGAAGGCATTGAACAGCGTGACACTCTGGTTAAAGGTCCTCGACGCGAGATTGAACGAATCAATGACCCTGTTCTGCCGGTCCGACTCCGTCTGCCGCTGGTGGTTCTCGACATCCACCCGCAGATGCCGGATCATATCGGCCGTAGCCGAATTGCGAACTCCATTCTTTTCGATCCGGTTAGCTTCTTGCGTCTCGCGGGTTACACTATCCTCCCCTTCAAAAACCTTGATAGAATCAGGATAATTGAAATAAGGCCTCGACTTGTCGACAGCAGTCTTACCATTGAAGAAATCCTCCGTGGTCACCGGATAATACAGGAACTCCCACAAAGGATCGAAGGGCATATGGGTGGCAATGAACGTCTCCGGCGTCGCCTTGAAATAGGCCTCATTGAGCTTCCGCACGAACACGTTGTTCTCCACATAACCGGAACCCCAGGTGGGATCGAAGAGATACCAGCTTCCGTCGATCACCGCCGCACACCACGCATGCGGGATAAAGCCCACAAATCCCCGCTCTTTGGTATACCCCTGCACCACGACACTCCGGATACCCGTCGCGTTGCATATCGCCGTAAAGAGCGAGGCATAATTCACACAGATTCCCTTGCGCGTACGCAAAGGCTTTGCAACGGCTTCGGCAGGGTCATCATAGAAATTCAGGGCGAACATGTTGACCACATCATAATCGATCTTGTCCGCGATCCAGATGAAGATCGCCCGTGTCTTTTCCGTAGGAGTCGTAAAATGCGCATTGACATACCCTGCGATCCCGTCCACCGTGGCCGACGAGGAATCGGGCAGCTTCAATGCCTGGGCATCGACTTGCGCATAAGGTTTGGGTTTAGCCACCGGCTTCTGCGCACAAAGGGATAGCGACAGCAGCAGCGCCGGTGTAAGGGTTAGCCTTTTCATAAACCAGCGTATTCGAGTGTTTACTTGATCTTCTTAAATAACCTGCTCCACCGCACCCCATGATCCCAGCTCATCCAGATCAGCGCGGCCTCACCTACCACATGGTCCTCGGGCACAAAACCCCAATAGCGGGAGTCCTGCGATCCATGCCGGTTGTCCCCCATCATCCAGTAATAATTCATCTTGAAGGTATACTGCGTCACAGGCTGCCCGTTGAGCCAGAACTTACCGTCCTTTAGCTCGAACTCGTTGTGCTCATAGACCCGGATAGCCCGTTGATAGATCGGGTAATTCTGCGGTGTCAGCGTCAGCGTGGCGCCCTTGGCAGGGATCCAGAGCGGCCCGAAATTATCCCGCGTCCACGTCGAGGTCGGTGTATAAGGCCAAACCATTTCCTGGCTGTCGATATCCGGGGTGATGCTGACCGCCAACCCGCTCTTGACCATCTTTTGATGCGCCGCCCAGGTAAGCAGGATATCGTATTGGTTCGCCATCCCCGTCGTCTGGAACTCTTCGGGCTTGGTGATGTCGACGTCGTATTGATCTTTCATCGCCTGCTCGTCCAGCTGCTGACCCTTGGTAACTACAGTATAATTGGTCTCGGACTCGGCCGGAAAAGGCACGGCCTTGCCGTTGATCCACAAGACCTGGTTCTTGATCTGCAACGTGTCGCCCGCAATGGCTGTGCACCGTTTGATATAGTTCTCCTCCTTATCTACAGGCCGCAGCACCAGCGGATACTGATCCGGATTGCCCAGCACGATCTGCCGGCCCGAATCCATATTGCCGCGACCCAGCTCCCGGCAGACCTCATAGTATGGCCGCAGGCTCTGGTACTCCGGCAGATTGATCACCGTGTCGCCTTCGGGAAAATTGAACACGACCACATCGTTGCGCTTCACCGGACTGGGGAACCATCGCGTATACGGGATCTTTATCCATTCGACATAAGAATTGCCATTGGTAATCGGCATGGTGTTGTGGACGAAGGGGATCGACAAAGGTGTATTCGGGATCCGCGGGCCGTAGCTGAACTTACTTACAAAAAGGAAATCATTGATCAGCAGCGTCTTCTCCATCGATCCCGTGGGGATGGTATAGGCTTCGAAGACAAAAGTTCGGATCAGTGTCGCGGCTACCACCGCAAACACCCCGGCATCGATCCATTCGCGCGTCGTCGATTTCTTATATTTCCTGACCCCCTCGCGGCCGATAAACCGCGTCTTGGGATCCATTCCGATCACAATAAGATATAACCCCAGCGTCAGCACGATCAACGTATGCTCCCAGAATTTGAATCGTCCGAACGTCTTGATGAATTCGATCAATAACCCCAGCGTAATGAACCAGCCCGCCACCGGGATGAACTGCAGAAAGAACCAGATCAGCGGCCGGTCCGCGATCCGTAGCATCTCATAGGTATTCAACACCGGAATAAGGGCCTTCCAGCCAGGCTGGCCGGCCTTGGGGAACAAAAGATAAGCGCCAAAAGCGGGCAGGATAAATAAGATCAGGGATATCAGACTAATAACGGCAATCTGGTGAGCGTCCATGGAAGCTTTGAATTTAGATGTTCGGGCGATGCCGCCAGGGCGGCTTCTCGGAATATCGGCAAATTTAACTGATTAATTGGCTCCCCAAAATGGAAATCAATATCTTACTGATCTCCGCCCCCCGGTTGTGGATCATCAAATGCCCGCCGCCTTCTACGATATGGGTCGGTTCCACCAGGTTCAACGGGAAAATGTGGTCCTTGCTGCCATGGATATGATACAGGCTGGCCGGCTGCCATACGTTTTGCCAGGAAGCGATGTGCCGGATGGCCCATTGCAGATAATGCGGGTCGACATTCCCCCGGTATTCCCGCACCAGCCGCGAATCCGCCTGGGTCTCGACACCGAGGAAATAATCCTGTATCGGCGCCAGCAAACGCAGATTGGCGGGCGGCGTCCATTTGCCCAGGCCCAGATGCGCAGTCATTTTAATGGGAAGCGGCAGCTGCCGCCAGTGCCGGATACTCGATACCAGGATCACCGTGGCGGCCGGAAACAGTTTGGCGATCTCGATGGCCATCATCCCGCCAAAGGAAACGCCCAGCAACACCGGCGCAGCCTCCGCAGCCGGGCCAGCCCCCGGGGCCCCCGACGCATACCCAGCCGGCGCCGGCCCATGCGACGCATCGATCACCCCCGCGCTCATCCGCCGTGCATAGGCCTCCAGCGTTTCATCCCCCTCGGGCATCAGCCAGGACAGATGCACCCAGCGCACCCCCGGAACATCCAACCCATCGAAGATGTGATGATCGGCCCCTAACCCGCTAATGCAATACACCGTCGGCATGTCCTACTTTTTCGGCAACACATAATTCTCTACATCGTCTCTTGTGATCGTCTTTCCGGATAGAATGATCAGCCGCTCGACGACATTGCGCAGCTCGCGGATATTCCCCGTCCAGTTATGCTGCTGCAACGCCTGGATCGCATCGTCATCGATGGTTTTCTTGGCGATGCCGTAATCCCCGCAGACATCGGCGAGGAACCGTTCAACTAAAAGTGGGATATCGTCCTTTCGTTCGTTCAGCGACGGGACATGAATGATGATGACGCTCAACCGGTGATAAAGGTCGAGCCGGAAATTCTTTTCGTCGACCTCCTTCAGCAGGTCTTTGTTAGTGGCGGCGATCACCCGGACGTCCACACTGATGTCTTTATCGCCCCCCACCCGCGTGATCTTACCCTCCTGCAGGGCCCGCAACACCTTGGCCTGAGCCGTGAGGCTCATATCTCCGATCTCGTCGAGAAAAAGCGTTCCGCCATTGGCCTGCTCGAACTTGCCGATCCGCTGTTTCACCGCCGAGGTGAACGACCCCTTTTCATGACCGAAAAGCTCGCTTTCGATCAGCTCGCTGGGGATCGCAGCGCAGTTGACCTCTACCAGCGTGCCACCGGCGCGGTTGCTTTTCTCATGCACCCAGCGGGCCACGAGCTCCTTTCCCACGCCGTTCTCACCGGTTACTAAAATTCGCGCTTCCGTAGGCGCCACCTTCTCGATGGTCTCCTTGATCTTATGGATAGGCGTCGAAGAGCCCACGATCTCCTGCACCTTGCTGACCTTCCGCTTCAATACTTTCGTTTCGGCCACCAATGTCGTCTTGTCCATCGCATTGCGGATGGTGATCAGCAAACGATTCAGGTCCGGCGGTTTGGAGATATAATCATAAGCGCCCTTCTTGACCGCCTCTACCGCCGTCTCGATGGTTCCATGCCCCGAGATCATAATGATGGGCATATCGGGATTCATCTCCTTGGCCTTCTCGAGGAACTCGATCCCATCGAGCTTGGGCATCTTGATATCGCATAGAATAACATCGTACTCCTTCTCTTTTGCCTTTTTCAGACCCTCCTCGCCATCGCCGGCCTCATCGATCTTATAACCTTCATAGCTTAGGATCTCGCTCAGCGTTTTACGTATTGCCTTTTCGTCATCAATGATTAGTATATTCGACATATGATTCAAATTTAGGAAATGCATCGGATATATGAACGTTGATCTCTATGCCACCGAATATCGCAGCCCTCTGCCCGATGCGGTCTTCGGCTCTCTGCTCACCCGTCTTCCTCCCGTCTTCCAACAAAAGGTCACCAGATTCCGCAATTGGGAAGACCGGCACGCCGCCCTGCTCGGTAAGCTCCTCCTCCGCCTGGCGCTGCAAAATGCCGGCTATGAGCCCGATTGGAGCCGTCTGCGCTATACCCCGGAACAAAAGCCTTATCTGCCCGAAGGCCCCGCCTTCAACGTCTCTCATTCCGGTAACCGCGTGCTCTGTCTGCTGGGGGGTAACAAACCGCTGGGCGTCGACATCGAATCGTTGTCACCGCTGCCCTTCGATGATTTCCAGCCGCAATTCACGGAAAGCGAGTGGGCCGTCATTCGCCAGGCCCCATCTCCCTTACACGCCTTCTATCGCTTCTGGACGGCTAAAGAAAGTATCCTGAAGGCGGATGGACGCGGTCTCGGCATCCCTTTACAATCCATCGACCTCAGCCATTCGATGATCGTCACCCTCGACGAAACCACCTGGGCCGTGCACGAGCTGCCGCTATTCGACGGCTATGCCTGCGCCTGGTGCACCGTCCATTCCGACCCGCCGCCCACCATCCGGCTTCACGAGATCACGCAGTTTTAACAATTCTTTGCTATGAAATCCGTCCGCTGACCGCTCTCACGAGCATGCCAACCATCATCGGCCTAACCCTCGCGCTGCTGCTTTGGGTCAACACGCCAACCGGATATCCGCATCACGGACAGCCCATGCCCGCCAACCCCTATTCCCACGTGGGCGATATTCCAACCCCGCCCGGCTTCCACCGGGTCCCGGCCGGGATCGATGAATTTGTGGGATTCCTTCGTCAGCTGCGGCTCAAAAAAGACCGTACCGTCTATCTCTACAACGGCCTGCCAAAGCACAACCAGGATGCCCAGTTCGCCGTGCTCGATATTTCCATCGGCCACGAAGACCTGCAGCAATGCGCCGACGCCGTGATGCGGCTCCGCGCCGAATACCTCTACGCCAATCACGATCTTTGTGATATCACCTTCTACACCGAAACAGGCGTGCGCCTCAACTTCAAAGAATGGGCCGAAATACACCATGATACCGGGCGCGGCAGTTTCGATCACTATCTCGGCAAGGTCTTCGCTTATTGCAGCACCCGGACACTCGAAAAAGCGCTGACCCCAAAATCTTTCGGCCGGCTCACCGGTGGCGACGTCCTGATCCGTGCCGGATCACCGGGCCATGCCATGCTCGTCATCGACGTCGCCGAAGACAACCAGGGCCATCGCATCTACTTGCTTGCCCAGGGCTATATGCCGGCGCAGGATATCCACATCGTCAAAGATCCCACCGAACCCACCCTCAGCCCCTGGTATAGCGCCAACGCGGCTGGCCCGGTCCTCGAAACTCCCGAATACACCTTCTTAACCAATGAGTTACGTGGATGGCCTGCAATTAAATTGAAAAATTGAGCATTCCGGCGAGATCGGGCAAATTCTTAAGAGTTTCTCCCGAAAAATCTAAGAAGGTCTTGCAAAAAAACACCGCGTGCCGTATCTTAGTACCATCCAATTCTTATTTGAAAACCAAACATTATTAATAATCCAAAAAATTTCCCTATGAAGCAGAATCTCGACCTGCAAGCGCCCGCTACGGGCAAAGTCCTTTTCAAACTTACTGTTATTGGTTGTGTATTGTTAGGTTGTGTTTATGGTTTCCTCGTGCTGTTCAATACAGCCCTGGCCGCTATCAAGTAGTATCAAAGAATAAAAAAGCCCGCCATCGTCATCGTGACCGGCGGGCTTTTTCTTTTATCTGCGATACCTTATTTCTGAATATACATCACCTCTTTCACCAGCTTCACCGTCCTCGGAACATCCGGCAACGCGGCAGCCACGAGGTTCGGCGCATAGTGCAATGGCGCATCGGCCGAAGTGATCCGGCGGACTGGCGCATCGAGATAATCGAATCCTTCCTTCTGGATGCGGTAGGCCAGCTCCGAAGAGATCGAAGCAAACGGCCACTGCTCTTCCACGATCACCAGCCGGTTAGTCTTTTTCACGCTTTCGAGCACCGTCATCCAGTCCAGCGGCCGGATGGTCCGCAGATCGATGACTTCCGCGCTGACTCCTTCTTTCTCCAGCTCCGTGGCGGCGCCCAGGGCTATCTTCATCATCTTATTGTAAGAGACGATCGTCACGTCTTTCCCGGCCTTCTTGACATCGGCCTTGCCCAGCGGGATATAATATTCTTCCTCCGGAACCTCGTTCTTGTCCCCATACATCACCTCGCTCTCCATAAAGATCACGGGGTCCTCTTCGTACCGGATGGCCTGCTTCAGCAGCCCCTTGGCGTCATAGCCATTGCTGGGGCTCACGACCTTCAGGCCGGGTATATTGGCATAATAGCTTTCGAAAGCCGTGGAGTGCTGCGCCCCCAGCTGGCCGGCAGAACCGTTGGGCCCGCGGAAAACGATGGGACAACCCACCTGGCCACCGCTCATGGCCAGCATCTTCGATGCCGTATTCAGGATCTGGTCCAGGGCCAAAACGGCAAAGTTCCAGGTCATGAACTCCACCACCGGGCGAAGCCCATTCTGTGCCGCACCAACCCCTACCGCCGTGAAACCCAGCTCGGAGATCGGCGTATCGATGACCCGCTTGGGACCGAATTCGTCCAGCATACCCTGGCTGACCTTATAGGCGCCATTGTATTCAGCAACCTCTTCGCCCATTAAAAAAACCCGGTCGTCGCGCCGCATTTCCTCGCTCATAGCTTCGCGCAAAGCCTCCCGAAAAGCAATTTGTCTCATTCTAAATGAATTATTATGGCCGCAAATTTATATAACTTCATGGAATAAACCATACCTCTCCATGCAAACCACCATCCAACATCTCGAAAAGATCATCCGCATATATACCCCCCGGCTGGAGGCCCTCTCCGACGAGACCTTTGCCTGGAAACCGCACCCGCATAAATGGAGCAAAAAGGAGATCCTGGGTCACCTCGTGGACTCGGCCCAGAACAATATCCGCCGCTTTATCGTCGCCCAATACGAAGACACCCCCGTTATCGGCTACGACCAGGATGCCTGGGTGCGCTGCTCCAACTACCAGCAGCATGACGCAGCCGACCTCGTCCGGCTCTGGTCCCTGCTCAACCGGCACCTGTCCATCGTCCTGGCTAATATCGGCCCCGAAACGGCTCAGCGAAAATGCGCCATGGGAAAAGGCGAACCGCAGACCATGCAATGGCTCGCCGCGGATTACTGCAATCACCTGCTGCATCATCTGCACCAGATCCTCGACCTCGAGCCGATCGCCTACTCCTAGGCCAGGACCCGGCCGGTCAGCCGAACCATCAACGCCGCCGGGAAGCAGCGTCGCGCTATGCCTGTTCAAAAGTCAGCATAAAACTCGTCCCCTCGCCGAGCTGCGAGGTCACGTCGACACCCGCACGGTGCGACTGCAGGATATTCCAGGTGGCCGCAAGACCCAGCCCGAAACCATTGGCCTTGGAGGTAAAATACGGCTCGAAGATGCGCGAGATATTCTCTTCGGGGATGCCGCTGCCATTGTCGTTGATCAACACCTTATACTGCTGCTGCTGCTCGTTCAGGATGGAGATCGTGATCACGCCGCTTTGCGCGGGCACCGCCTCCACCGCATTGATCAGGATATTTAACAAAGCGATCTTCAGCTTGTCCTTGTCCGCCATCACAAACGCCGGCCTGTCCGGATAGGCCAGCTCCAGCCGGATATTCTTCAGCGCGATACGGTCCGAAGCCGCCGCCAGCGTAGCATCGATGATCTCCTGCAAACCCGTCTTCTGCAAGGAGATCTCCGCAGGCCGCGACAGGTCGAGCAGCTCGGAGATCAATCCATCGATCCGGCCGCAATTGCGGGCAATGATGTCCAAATAAATATTTGCGTCTTCGGTGTTGATCTCGGGCTTCAGCTGCTCTACGGATAAGTTGATATTCGTGAGCGGATTCCGCACCTCATGCGCCAGCGTCCTGAGCAGCATCGCCGTCGACCGTAGTTTCTCGATCTGGAACGTCGCCCGCTCGATCCGTTTGAGATTGGTGATGTCGTGAATGATCCCCTGGTTGTTGTTCTCCCCATTGGCATAGACCTGAAAAGAGATCGACAGGATACAATTGCGCCGCTCCTTTGTCCGCGTCAGCAGCTCGACCTCGAGATCCTCGACCTCGCCGGTTTGCGAAAGCCGTTCCCGCAGCAGCTGCGCCGCTTCTTTCCGCGCAAAAAGATTGTACAGGCTCATCTTCAGCAGCTCTTCCTTGCCATATTTAAAGAGCTCACACGTGGCCATGTTGACATCCCGGAAGACGAGGTCGTCGCCGGTGAGGAACACCGCGTCTTTCGAACGTTCGAAGATATTCCGGAACTTCCGCTCGTTGACCCTTAGGGCTTTGATATACGCGCTGCGTTCCAGCGCATACCGGATCGACCGCTCCAGCTTCTCCGTGGTGATCTCCGATTTGACGAGGAAATCCATCGCCCCCACATTCATCGCCTGCACATCCACCTGGCGGTTACCGATCCCTGTCAACAACACCATCGGCTCCTCTGTCCCCATCGCGATGGCTTCCCGCACCAGCTCGAGGCCGGTTTTCTCGCCTAACAGGTAATCCACGAAGTAAACATCATACATCCGCTTCCCGATCCGCTGGATCGCCTCTTCATAATTGTAACACCATTCGATCTGAAATTTCTTGTCCGGGATGTCCTTGATACAAGCTTCGATGATCAAAAAGTCATCCTGATCGTCCTCAACTATCAATATCCGTGTGGCAAGATTGGAAGCCAGCATGTTATCTGGATTAGTTGTTTGTTGTATTTCCGCTAATTTCGTCATTTTTTCCAATCGATTCCTTTTGTGGTGCACTTAAAGGAAGGGAGACGATAAAAACCGCCCCTTCGCCGGGTTTACCCAGGGCCGAGATGTACCCGTGGTGCATCTCCACGATCTTCTTGCAAAGCGCCAGGCCGATGCCCGTCCCCTCATATTCCGCATTCGAATGCAGCCGGCGGAACATATCGAAGATCTGTTCCGCATATTTCTGATCGAACCCGATGCCATTGTCCTCGATATAGATCCGGCCATAACGGACCTCGGTCTCCTTCCCGTTCCCGGTGGATTGCACAGGCCCCTCCTCATACCGGATACGAACACGCACCTCCCCCTTTTTACCATATTTCAGCGCATTGCTGATCAGGTTCGAGAACAAAGGCCCCATAAGCACCGTACTGGCCGGCAACACCGGCAGCGGATCCAGCTCGATCTGCGCATTCTTCTCCCGGATCACCGGCTCCATTTCCGACAAGACCTCTGCGACCACCCCATTGAGATCTACCTCTTCGAAACTCTGTTTCTCGACGGCGATCTTGGAAAATCGCAGGATATCGTTGATCAGATCCTGCATTCGCTTCGAGACCTCCTGGATACGCGAGAGATACAGTTTTCCTTCTTTGCTGAACTGGTTCTCGGAACTCGCCAGCAACCGGTCGCTGAACATCCGTATCTTCCTGAGCGGCGCCTGCAGGTCATGCGAAGCCATAAAGGCGAAAAGGTCCAGGTCCTTATTGGCGGTCTCCAGGCGACTGATATTCTCCAGCAGCTGCTTGTTCAGGTCCGTAACCTTTTCCTCGGAAGCCTTCCTTTCGTTGATCTCCAGCTCCAGGTTTCGATTGATGGCGACCAGCTTCTGCTCCTGGGCGATCAGCCGCTGGTTCTTCCGGTACAGATCGACAAAGACACCCACCTTTACCCGCAACAGCTCGGGGTTCACGGGTTTGTAAATATAATCCACCGCGCCCGCGCGGTAGCCCTTGAATAAATTCTCCTCGCCATAGTTATTGGCCGTAATAAAGATGATCGGGATATGGCGCAGCCGGTCCCGCTCGTAGATAAGCGAAGCCGTCTCGAACCCGTTCAGATTTGGCATCTGGACGTCCATCAGGATCAACGCAAAATCAAAATCCGTAAGCAGGTGCTTCAGTACCTGCCGGCCGGAACCCGCCTTCACGAAACGGTATCCGTCGGGCTCCAACACACTTTCCAGGGACATCAGATTGTCTTCCCGGTCATCAACTAACATGATCTTTGGTTGCATGAACTAGGGGTGTTTCAACAAAATTTATTTATAGAACCAAACGCGCATCAGGCTCAACAGCTGATCGATCTTCAGCGGCTTGGTGATATAATCGGATGCACCGGCCTCTATACATTTCTGGCGGTCACCCTTCATCGCTTTAGCTGTAACGGCGATGATCGGCAACGTATTGTTCTTATGCTCGCGCCGGATCTTTTGCGTCGTCTCATACCCGTCCATCTCCGGCATCATAATATCCATCAGCACCATGTCGACCTTTTGTTTGTCGTCATTGATGATCTGGATGGCTTCCTTTCCGGACTCTGCCGTCACGACGTTGATATTATAGCGTTCGAAGACCGTCGTCAGGGCAAACAAATTACGTACGTCGTCGTCCACCACCAACACATTTTTACCCGTTAAAATATCATCCTTCATCCGGATCTGCTCGATGACCCGGCGTTTCTCCGGCGCCAGTTCCCGGTGATTGATATGCAGATGCAGCACCGTTTCTTCGAGCAAATGTTCGAGTGAATTGACGCCCTTCAGCAACACCGTGTTCGAGCTCCGGTTCAGGTGATAGAGCTCCTTCTTATTGAAGTCCTTCGCCGAATACACGATCACCGGCGTCAGCCTTTTCTTGTTCTCGCTCACCTGCGTGATCAGGTCGATCCCCGAGATATCCGGCAAGGTATAATCCAGGATGATGCAATCGAAGGTCTTGATGTCATTCTCCTGTAACGCATGTTTCCCGGTAGGAGCAACGGTAACCTGCATATTGTCGGCCTGGAGCATCTTCCGGATCTGCGATGCATCGGGCTCATTGTCTTCGACCACCAGGATCTTCCGCGCATTCTTGTTGCTGAAGCTCAGGATATCTTCAAACAATTCGTCCAGCGCCTCGTTCTCCAGCGGCTTCAGCAGGAAGCTCCGTGCCCCCCGTTTCAGGGCCAGCGCCTTGTTCTCTTCGCCCGAGATCAGGTGGATCGGGATATGCCGGTAGTTGAGATCGTTCCGCAGCAGGTCCAGCACCTTCCAGCCACTGGTATCCGGCAGCTTCACGTCGAGCGTGATCGCCATCGGCGTAAACCGGTTGATGAAATCGAAGACCTCGAGGTAGTTGGTGGCGACCACCGCCTTCATATCATGATTGTGCGCTTTCTCGATGATGATCCGGCCGAACCGGAGATCGTCTTCGACGATCAGCACGATCTTGTCTCCCGGCAGGATATTGCTCCGGTCATCCCCCGCGTCATTGATCATCTCGTTCACGATATTCAGCTTGGTGGGCGATTCGATCTGTTCGTTCGTTACCCGGAGCGAATTCAACAGGGTATCGATCTCGTTGCTGTCCCCGCCCAGCTGTAACTGCTGATAGGCAGTGAGCTCCGACGCTTCTTTGGTGATGAGACCCGTGACGCTCTCCACCGGCAGGAATAAGGTAAAGGTGCTGCCCCGGCCGGGAACGCTCTCCAGCTCGATGGTGCCGCCCAGCAGTTCGGCCAGACCGCGGCTAATCGACAGGCCCAGGCCCGTACCGCCGTATTTCCGGCTCGTGGACCCTTCCGCCTGCTGAAAGGCCTCGAAGATGATATTTTGCTTCTCCTGTGGAATACCGATACCCGTATCGCTGATGGCGAAGGCGACCACCTGCCGCGCTTCATCCAGCGAGATCGATCCCAGCTTCCAGTTGCGGTTAGCCTCATAGATCTTGAGCTTCACCTCCCCTTTCTCCGTAAACTTAAAGGAGTTGGAGAGCAGGTTCTTGAGGATCTGGTTCAACCGCTGCAGATCCGTCTCCATGCTCTGGGGCAGCCTGGGGTCCGTTTCGATGGTGAACCGCAAATGCCGGGCCTCGGAGATGGGCTTGAAGGTCGTTTCCACGAAACTGGCGATCTCCGCAAAACGCACCGGCGAGAAATTGGCCGTGATAAATCCGGACTCGATCTTCGACAAGTCGAGGATGTCGTTGATCAGCTGGATCAGGTCATCCCCGCAGGAGTGGATGGTCTTCGCATACCGGATCTGTTTGTCGGTAAGATTACCTTCCACATTCTCATATAGCTGCTGCGCCAGGAT
>JAICXX010000126.1 GCA_025934485.1 Chitinophagaceae bacterium | reverse complement strand
TGATCTCACCGTTGTT
Source organism: Chitinophagaceae bacterium (assembly GCA_025934485.1). Lineage (GTDB taxonomy): Bacteria > Bacteroidota > Bacteroidia > Chitinophagales > Chitinophagaceae > Puia. The sequence continues at coordinate 17,807 of JAICXX010000126.1, read as the reverse complement.
GGCGAACCTGTACTTGCATTACTGCTTCGATGAATGGATGAAAAGAAACCTGGGCCATTGTCCCTTTGAAAGGTACGCAGACGACATCGTGGTGCACTGCAAGACACGCAAGCAGGCCGGGTTTGTGCGGCATCGACTAGAGGAAAGGTTTGAACAGTGCGGGCTTAGAGTGCATCCGGTCAAGACAAAGATCGTAGACTGTCGCATGGATGAAACCAGCCGAAAGAGTAAAGACCAGGAATTTGACTACCTGGGTCATACGTTCCGGAAACGGAAGGCCAGGAGTAAGACAGGCAACTACTTTACGAGCTACCTACCAGCGGTGAGCAAGCAGTCGATCAAGGGGATCAAAGAAAAATTAAAGGCGAGCGAAGCCCTTGGGCGGGTGAATAACACGCTGAAGGACATAGCAGTCGAGCTGAATCCCCAGATCAGAGGATGGTTCCACAATTATGGCCAGTTCTATGTCACCGAACTCAAAAAGCAGCTGCAATGTATCAATGGGCGGCTGTTGCTGTGGGTCAGACGTAAGTACAAACGGCTCCGGAGAAGATGGAAGGCTCTTGCATGGCTGAGAACCATCGCGATAGCCCAACCAGCCCTGTTCGAACACTGGAAACAGGGTGTTACTCCGCTTGTTCGACAATGAAAAGCCGTATGACGGGAGACTGTCACGTACGGTTTTGTGAGAGCTTAGAGCTGAAATGCTTTATTCTACTCGACTAAACGCGCAACCAGGCCGCGAGTCCCGCGCGGGGGAGCATAACCATCTCAGTGTGAGGTAGCCCCCGCCGTTATGGCACTGTGAAGTACCGAGATGAGCGCATCGAGATCGAACGGTTTTTCGATGAAGTGATCGGCACCGGCTTCCTTCGCCAGCCGCGCTACATCCTGGTTCGCGCTGAAGAAAACGATCGGCAAACCAGCATGCGCAATCGAAGCACGGACCGTCCGGCAGGCCTGAATACCTCCCAATGGCGGGATCTTATTATCCATAAGCAATACGTCTGGCGTATAAAGATCGATCTTCGCCAGTATATCCTCACAATTCTTCTCCGTGATTACCTCAAAGCCATGCGTCTTCAGTACTATCGTGCAAACCTCCAGGATGTCTGCATCATCATCGAATATCAGTACCCTTTCCATATCTGCCTGATTTTGTGTCAAAAAACCGTTCCCTGGTTTAATAACCTACATTTATGCCAAACTTCATTTTCGGCAAATAAAATTCAAAAACGGGGATAAGTGCCCCCCATTCGGATAAACACACCTTGTGATGGCATGATCATCGCATCGGTTACGGGATGACGGAGATCAGCCGCATATCACTGGAGAACGAAATGGACATTGTAGTCGCTCACAAACACATGGAGAGCGTCGCCCAATACTTTTCGCTGTCGCTGTCCACGCAGACGACCATCGCCGTCGCCGTGGCCGAAATCAGCCGGGTGGTGATCGACCGGACCGACAACGGCTGCTTCATTATCGGTATGGAAAGAACCGGCGCGGGCAAGTTTTCGCTTATAGGCCGCTTTGACTTCCCTTCGGATATCGATATTCGGATGACCCACCAGGGGCTCAAATATGCCCGGCTGCTTGTCCCGGAATTCCGGTCGGAAAAAAGGCCGGAAATGTCTTCGATCATCGTGAGCATCGGCGTCCCCCGCTCGCTAAAGGTCACACAGGCGCGCGTGCTCGAAGCGGTCGATTTCTTCCATAGCACCCAGCCGGTGACACCTTACGAACGGCTGAAGCTATTCCACCCCGTCATCAGCGGGCAGAACCTGGACCAGGAGGTCGAGCTAAAACACAGTTACCTGCTGGATGAAAAAAAGAACGAGTTCATCTCGGTGGCCAGCCACGAGCTCAAGACCCCGCTGACCTCCCTGAACGCTTTTACCAAATTGGCGCTGGGTGTGGCCGCCACGGAATCTTCGGAAAAGGTGCAGCACTATCTCGAGAAGATCGATCACCAGACCCACAAGCTCCAGCTGCTGATCCAGCAACTGCTCGATACCTCCCGCGTCGAATCCGGAAAGCTGGATTATAACATGCAGCAGCAGGAATGGAATAGCTATATGAAAGACCTCTTTCAGGTGCTGGAACACATGTTCCCCACCCATCCCATCTCCTGGCAGCCTTGCGAGGACGAGGTCATTGTGACAATAGATGCCCTGCGCATCGAACAGGTACTCATCAACCTCGTCAACAATGCCGCCAAATACTCGGCCGCCGAAGCGCCGATTGGCATCGGTTGCGTGGCTAATGACGACTCCCTTACCACCTGCGTCCGGGATAACGGTATTGGTATATCCCGGGAGAATCTAACCCGTATCTTCGATAAATATTTCCGCGACGAGGACGTCGCAGGCAGATATGGCGGCTTCGGCACGGGCCTCTATATCACCTCCGGTATCATCCGCGAACATCATGGCACCATCTGGGCGGAGAATAACGAGGCTGCGGGTTCGTCTTTTTATTTCACGCTGCCGATAACCAAATTAGTACAAGCATGATCGATAGGAAGGCATTTTTAGTTATAGCATTGATTTTCATGGGGGTATCGGCATATAGCCAGGTAGGTCATCCAGCCGACTCGTTGAAGTCGGATTCTTTACAACACCCCGGCAAGCTCAGGCCGGTGGAAGACCTGTCGAAACAATACGATTTCAGCGATCTAACCCGGTACATCCTTTTTCACAACCGGCCCGAGAACCCCAACCATAACAAGTCCGGCATCACGGTGGTGCCCAATGTCGCCGCCAACCCGACCATCGGCGCTCAAGGCGGCATAAAAGCGGTTGCGGGCAAACGGCTGGGTACCGACCCCAATACCCTCTTTTCCGTGGGCGCGACCTCGGCCTCCATCACCACCAAGGGCATCATTTATTTTTACATCAACCACAATCTTTTTACTCCCGGCAACAAATACAATTTCCAGGGTAACCTGGTCGTCTCCAAATCGGTATCGCCCGATTTCGGATATGGCATCGGCCGGACGTCCAGAGGTGGCAGCGCCAGCGACTCCGTGCTGGCGGACCCTACGCATAAGGTTTATCCGGTCCACTCCACCTATTTCAACTTTAGAGAGAAAGTATATAAGAACGTCGCGAAGAACCTGTTCGTGGGCGCGGGCATGTCCTTCGAGATCCGCCGCAACATCACCAACGGTGACACCGCAGGCAGTGCAACGCCATACGGTGTCTACAACATTCGACATGACATGCCGCAGGATCGCTATTCGATGAACGGGTTTTTGTTCAACGTGGAATACATCACCCGAGACAATCCGAACCGCGCCTACAAAGGGATCTATTTCGACGGAGGCATCCGGATCAACCAGACCTGGATCGGCAGCACAAAGAACTCCGTCCAGCTCACGAGCGATATCCGGAAATACATCAGCCTGAGCACCGCGACACCCGAATTCGTGCTGGCCTTCTGGAACTGGGGCGCCTATCTCGTCTCCGGTACCTTGCCCTATCTAGAGCTGCCCGGACCGGCGCGGGACGGAACCTTTCGCAGTGGCCGCGGCTATACTGCCCAATACTTCAGGAGCACCCTGTTCAATGATACGGAAGGTGAACTGCGCTTTCCCATATTGGCTAATAAATTCCTCAGCGGCGTCGTCTTCGGTGACTTGATGTCGGGCAATGATGCCATGGGCACTAAACTCTTTCAACAATTTGAACCCGGCTATGGAGCCGGTTTGCGTGTGCTGTTCAACAAGGCCACCCGCACGAACCTGGCGCTCGATTATGCCTGGGGTCGTTTTGGCAACAAAGGATTTTTTCTTAACCTCAATGAAGCCTTTTAAAATTAACGGGTAAATTTGCAGTTTCTCAATCTGTTGTCATGGCCAATCCTTATATTTCTCTCCTCGGTACCGCCTGGCGCTACGCCCGTAACGAAAAGAAGAAATATGTCCTGGTCTACGTAATGTTCATCTGCGCGAACCTGGTCATCTCACTCAATCCGTTCCTCTTCGGGTGGTTCCTTGGACACCTGCAGAATGATACCGCACATGTATGGCATTATGCCCTGCTCTATGCAGCCGGTTATATCGGCATCAAATTCGTTCAATGGTGTTTCCATGGACCCGCGCGGATCATGGAACGGACCCTGGCCTTTCATTTGAGCCGAAATTTCCTGCAGGAGAAATATCACCAGGTCCTGCACCTGCCTGTCAAATGGCACCAGGATCACCACAGCGGCGCCACCATCAACCGGGTTCGCAAAGCATATGAATCATTGCGCGATTTCTTCGACCGTGGATTTATCTACATCAACGCACTTAGCAAATTTGTGGTTTCCGTCGTGGCGATGTTTTACTTTACGCCTTTTTACGGCAGCATCGCGGTAGCCCTGGGTATCTGTACTATCTTCGTGATCCGTACTTTCGATAAACCCTTTATCAAAGCCCTCGATGACGTCAACGAACGCGAGCATATCGTTTCCGCCACCCTCTTCGACAGTCTTTCCAATATCATGACCGTGATCACCCTGAGGCTGGAAAGGAGCATGGAGACCGGCCTGCTCAAAAAAGTCAGCGATATCTTTCGTCCTTTCCGCAAAAGCGCTGTGATCAACGAATGGAAATGGTTTTGCGCGGAAATGTTGATCGTGTCCATTTATGCCATCATTATCGCGGGTTATATCCACCTGAACTGGACCCCCGGAACAAAATTCGCAATTGGCGGCCTCGCCACGCTCATTCTATACGTCAATACCTTCACCAGCGTCTTCCAGGATATCGCCTGGCAATACACCGACATCGTTCAATCCAACACCAATGTCCAAACCGCGGCGCTCATCAGCCAGGCCTATACAGACCACCACCGCGCCGACCGCCCCGATGGACTGCCCGCCGGCTGGAAGACCCTTCGCATCAGCCAGCTCGACTTCTCCTATCATGCGCTCTATGACACCGGCAGCGGGGCCGCGAGTCTTCATGGCCTTGACATCACCATCCGCCGTGGGCACCGCATTGCGCTCGTAGGCGAGAGCGGCAGCGGTAAAAGCACCCTCCTCGCCCTGCTCCGCGGACTCTACGAACCCAGGGAGGGCGTCCGCATCCTGATCGACGATGCGCCCGGAGCCGTGGAACAGATCAACGAAAGCGTGACCCTCTTCCCCCAGGAACCCGAGATCTTCGAGAATACCCTGGAATACAATATCACCCTGGGTCTTCCCTTTCCCGAAGAAGAGATCCTGCAGGTTTGCGAAACAGCCCACTTTACGGATGTTATCGAACAGCTGCCGCAGCGCCTCGACTCCGATATCCGCGAAAAAGGCGTCAACCTCTCCGGCGGCCAGAAACAACGGCTGGCCCTGGCCCGCGGTATCCTCGCCGCGCGCGACAGCGACCTCGTACTCCTCGACGAGCCCACCAGCAGCGTCGACTCCCGCACCGAGTCCCTGATCTACGAAGGCCTCTTCAACGCCTTTTCGGATAAAGCCATCATCTCCTCCATCCACCGGCTGCACTTGCTCGCCCGCTTCGACTACGTCTATGTCCTCGATCACGGCCGGATCATCGCCGAAGGGACCTTCGAATACCTCCGCGACCACGACCCAGCCTTCCAGGAGATGTGGCGGCACCAGAAGGAGGCCACGAAGCGCGGCGCATAAAGGAGGCCGCGCGGCGCGGGGCATGATGCGGCCCGACGCAAAGTTTGAAACCGCCGCGACCCGTAAACGCACGCCCGCTGTATCGAAACCGGACACCTTGCCGGCCGGCCGCACCGCTAACTCTTTAGCGACTAGCCGCCGGAAGAATTGGCATCTTATTTATGGCAAAAAGTACCAGCCATTACTGTTATGCTAAAAAACTTTTTTGTCACCGCACTCCGGAATCTAACCCGCAACAGGGTCTTTTCTTTCATCAATATCATCGGACTCAGCCTGGGCCTCGCCTGCTGTCTGCTCATCGTTCTCTACGCCAAGGACGAGCTGTCCTTCGACCGCTTCCAGCAAAACAGCCGCGATCTCTACCGGATCACCTGCCTGATCACCGAAAAATCGCATAAACACGACAGGCAATTCGGCATCTCGGGCATGACGGAAGGACCCAGCTTTAAAAAAAACATTCCGCAGATCCGGGCCTATGTGCGGACGAATGAAAGTACCTTCATCCTTCGCCACGGTACAGAGCTCTTCCAGCAGAAAGCCACTTGGGTAGACGATAATTTCTTTACCGTCTTCTCCTTTCCCCTGATCACCGGCAACCCTGCCACCGTCTTGTCCGATCCATATTCCATCGTCCTCACGGACGAGATGGCTAAAAAATATTTCGGCACCACGGACGCCGTCGGCAAGACGTTGGAACTAAAGATGGACAATAACAAATTCCAATCCTTTACCGTGTCCGGCATCGCCAAAAGGGCTCCCGCCAACTCCTCCATCGGCTTCGACATGCTGATCCCGTTTAAATTATTGGAGAAGACAAACCCCATGGACGGCTGGCTCTTTCTTTCATATAGTACCTTCCTGGTGCTGCAACCGGGAGCCGATCCGGGGCAGGTCGCCAGCCGGATGCAACAGGTTTATTGGGACCTCTCCGCCGACCAACGAAAAGAGGCTAACAAACATGGTTTCGAAGGCACCGCCTTTACCTGGGGGCTGCAACCGTTTTTAAAAATGCATCTCGATACCTCGATCCAGGATATGGGTATCCAACACCGAAGCGATCCGCTCTATAGTTATATCCTCATGGGTATCGCCGTGTTCCTGCTGGGCATCGCCTGCATCAATTTCATTAATCTGACCATTGCCCAGTCCCTCAAACGCAGCAAGGAGATCGGTCTGCGAAAAGTGGTGGGCGGCAGCCGGTCTCAACTCATCCGGCAGTTCCTGGGCGAATCGCTGCTGCTCAGCGGCATCGCCTTCCTGCTGGCCCTCGTACTGGCGCAGCTGGCCCTGCCCCTTTTTAACGAGCTCGCCAACAAACGGCTCAGCCTTTCTTATCTGTTCGACACGCCACTGGTTGCTTCTTTTATAGGGCTGTATCTGCTCTGCGGATTCACGGCCGGCTTCTACCCCGCGCTGGTCCTCTCACGGTTCAAACCCGTGGATACCCTCTACGCACGGGCCACCCGGCTGACGGGCAGGAATTATCTCGGCAGGTCCCTGGTGGTGCTCCAGTTCTCCCTGGCGACCTTTTTGATCATAACTACGGTGTTTTTTTACTCCCAATATAATTTCCTTACCCACACCAGCATGGGCTACGATGATAACAACCTCCTGATGGTGACTACCGGTCTGGGGGATAGCACCCGCCTGATGGGCGCGTTCCGCAACGAGTTTGCCCGTATCCCCGGCGTTACACGGGTAGGCATGATGACGCAGGACAACTGGGAAACCACGTCCAGGGCGAACGGGAACGAGCTCGACACGAAGATGACGCGTATCGACGAGGAGTATCTCCCGACCATCGGCGTCCGAATAGCGAAGGGACGCAATTTTTCGCCGGATTTTCCGGGCGATTCGACTCGTTCGGTGCTGGTCAACGAGGCCTATGTCGCCGCCGCGGGTTGGAAAGATCCCATTGGGAAAACCGTAACCTATCTCAATGGCAGCGATACCAACCTCACCGTGGTCGGCGTGGTGAAAGACTATCACTATGAAAATCTCAAACAGAAGATCGGACCCGAGCTCTTCACCATCGGGCCGGGTATGTCCTGGGGCACATTTGCGCTCCGGCTGAATCCCGCCGCTACCGCCCGTAGCCTGAAAGCCACCGAAGCGATCTATCACCGCCTCAACCCCTTCCATCCTTTCGAACATTATTTCGCCGCGGAAAGGAACAGGGAAGGCTACGACCAGGAAGCCCGGTGGCGCCAGATCATCACATGCTCCGCGATCCTGGCAATCTTTATCTCCTGCATCGGACTCTTCGGTCTCGCCCTCCTGGGTATCCGCCAGCGAACAAAAGAGATCGGCGTCCGCAAGGTCCTTGGAGCCGGTATCTGGCGCATCACAACGCTGGTCTCCCGAAGCTTTATCGGTCTGGTATTCCTGTCATTCCTGATAGCCATACCCCTGAGCTGGTTTGTCGTGAGCCGCTGGCTGGATAATTTCCCCTACCGGGTGACCATGAGCGTCTGGGTATTCCTCGCCGCGGGCTTGCTCACCCTGCTGATTGCCGCCCTTACCGTAGGCTTCCAGGCGCTCGGCGCGGCCAGGGCTAATCCCGTTAACAGTCTGCGCGCAGAATAGGAGCGAAAAGCGGGATGTTAGATCAGTCCCGCCAGTTCCAAACTCTTTTTCTTCAATTGCCGCACATCCATATCATCGATAATGGGATCGGGTGTCAGCACCAGTGAGGTACCATTCTCCCGCCACCAGGTTTGTCCCTTGATATCCCTGAAGTGGATAACGCCTACGAGATATTTTCGATCATTGTCGGCATGCCATTCCTCGATAGACTGGAATTTTTCCTTGGGAATATATTTCAGATCATCGAAGCTGATGTAGGTACGAACATAAAAATCATCCGTGAGCTCGTGCGGCGTATGATGATACAGCTTCTTGTATTCGTATTTATATTCATAACGCAAGGCGCTCAGATCGCTAAGCACGGCCGATGCGGTGGGGAAGGAGCCCGCCCCCTTGCCATAAAAGAATTGCTTGTCGGCAAACCCGCTTTCGATCACCACCCCGTTGAATTCGTTCTTCACAAAAGCCAGATGATCGTCTTGTTTGATGAACTGTGGCAGGACGAAGGCGGCAACTTTTCCATTGACCAGCTTTTTGGCCTGTGCCACCAGCTTGATATCGTATTTTTTCTCGCGCGCCACTTCGGCATCTCCTGCCTGGATATGATCGATACCGCTGAACACCAGGTTAGTGATCGGCTCGACGATGCCATAGGCATGGGTCAGCAGGAATGCCCATTTGTTCACGGCGTCATAACCTTCCACGTCCAGCGAAGGATCACTTTCTGCAAAGCCCAGCTGTTGCGCCAGCAACAACGCCTCCTGGAAACTCAGCTTTTCTTCGAACATCTTCGTGAGGATGAAATTCGTACTGCCGTTGACGATAGCCTTGATGGAATGCAGCAGATCGTTGTCGTAATATTCCTCCAGGTTACGGATCACGGGGATGGACGCACACGCAGCCGCTTCGTACAAAAGACTGGCATTCGTTCCTTTTTGCAGCTCCAGCAATTCCGGCAGATGCTCCGCCAGCATCTTCTTGCTGGCGCTTACCACGGATTTGCCGCTCTTCAAAGCCCGCGATACGATCTCGAAAGCCGGTCCCGACTCGTTGATCACCTCGACGACCACATTGATCTCCGGGTCGTTCAGAATGGCATCCCTGTCCGCGGTGAACAAGGCCGCCGGAGCATCCCGTTTCTTCTCCGGATGCTTGATACATACTTTCTTTATCGATGCCTTGAGGCTGGGGGTCTGTTGCAAGACCTTATAGAGCCCTTCTCCCACAACGCCAAAACCAAAGAGTCCGATCGTCAGCTGCTTATGCGTTTCCATTTACCTATACTTGTTTTTTAGATTAACATATTTCCGCCGGAACCAGTTTACCTGTCGCCCTAACCGAAGCTACGCGGGCCGTCACCGTCGCGGGCTCATGAGCAGCCACCAGCTTGTCCAGCGCCTGCCGCAGATCCGCGATCAGATCCTCCGTATCCTCCAACCCTGCCGAGAGCCGGATCAGCCCATCCACCACACCCGCAGCCTTGCGTTTTTCCGCCGGGATGCTTTTGTGGGTCATCTGCGCCGGATGCGATACCAGGCTCTTGATGCCACCCAGGCTCTCCGCCAGTTTAAATAGCTGCGTCGAGGTCACAAAGGCCGTTGCTGTTTCGATGGTATCGGCTTTCAACGCGAAGCTCACGATGCCGCCAAAACCCTTCGACTGCCCCGCCGCGATCGCATGCCCGGGATGCGTAGGCAAGCCGGGATAGTAGACCTTATCGACAGCAGGATGGTTTTCCAAAAACGCGGCGATCGCTCTTGCGCTGGCCGCATGCTGTCTTACCCGGAGATGCAGGGTCTCAATACCCCGGATAAGCAGAAAGCTGTCGAATGGCCCCAGGATCGCTCCGCTGGCATTCTGCAGGAATTTTATCTGCTGTCCCAGCGCGGCATCGGCCGTGACCACCACACCGGCGATCAGATCGCTGTGGCCGCCCAGATACTTGGTGCCGGAATGTACCACCAGGTCGGCGCCCAACGCCAACGGCTGCTGGAAAGCCGGGCTCGCAAACGTATTGTCGACACAAAGCCAGCACCCGTGAGATTCGTCTCCGGGACCGACATACTTATGCGCCTTTGCAATTTTCGCGACAGCCCGGATATCCGTGATCTTGAGCGTAGGATTCGTCGGCGTCTCGATCCAGATCAACCGGGTCCGCGGCGTCAACGCATGAAACACAGCCGCCGCATCCGATGTGTCGACATAGCGTACTGTAATACCAAATTTCTTATATACTTGTTCAAAAAGCCGGAACGCCCCGCCATAAATGTCATCTACCGCGATGATCTCGTCCCCCGTTTGCAACAGTTTCAACACCGCATCGATGGCCGCCAGCCCGCTGGAAAAAGCCGCCGCGGTACTACCGCCCTCCAGTTCCGCTACCAGGTTCTCTAATACGGATCTCGTCGGATTGCCCGTGCGCGCGTAGTCGTACCCTTTATTGACGCCCGGCGCCTCTTGCACAAAGGTGGACGTCTGATAAATAGGTACGGCAATCGCACCAGTGTGAGGATCAACAGGAATGCTGTGAATTAGTTTTGTTGTCGCTTGCATAAAAACAATTTTTTCAGGTTAAAAAAAATGTTCAGCGACACCCATCATCAAGTCCGTCAGAAGACTGTCCCGCCGGTTAGCTACGCCGGCAGGCAAAAAAAAACTCTTCTGATTCGTCAGAAGAGCTTTCAATTATGTTTGAATAAATTCAGTCAATATTGTCAAGCCGGTATCTGACTTATCTGTCCCGATAGTCCATCGGGCTGGAGTTGGCACCTTACTTTCATTCGCAACGCAAATGAACGCAGGTTGTCAAGGCTTCAACGGGCCATTTCCCTCAGCCTTTCTTGATAAGAGATGTTGTAAGAACTGCGGGCAAAGATACTATCGCCGTGGCCATATTTCCAAATCTTCCCGTGTTTTTTGTGTGTGTCACTATTAATCGGTTGATTGTCATGAGTGGGCCGACCACCGGAGCGGCGTCGACCCTCTGTCTTGGGCGCCCGTCCGATTTCCGCTTAACGTATCAATAACGTGAATTTGGAACGGTTTTTGGCAACTAAATGTCGGACGATGGAGTACCTCTACGTATAAAACTACACAACATGAAAACTGTAACCAAACGGCTGATGACGCCTAAACGTGTCATCGGCACGCTGGCGGGCGCTGCCGCCGTACTCGTCTTCTTCGCTTGCAACAAGAGTAATTCCTCCAGCTCCAACCCCAACATTCCCAAAGGCCAGTCGCAGGTTTCGATGTACATGATGGATGGCCCCACCAACTTCTATAAGGTATTGATCGACATTCGTCAGGTCACCGTAGAGATCGATACCGCAACAACACAGAATGCCCAGGATGAGGACGATCAGTGGGATGGCGATTATTGCGGCTATCACCGCACGACTTCTAACAAATCCGTGATCTGGGACACGCTCAACATCACACCCGGCGTGTACAATCTGCTCGATCTGCGGAATGGTACGGACACGCTGCTGGCCAGCGGTTTGTATCCTACCGGCAAGATCCTCAAGATCCGGATCACGCTCGGTAGCGACAACACGGTCTATACCGACAGTACGACCTATTATCCGCTGGATGTCTTCGGTTCGAATCCGTACATTACGATCAATGTCAGCCGTACCAATGTAGACAATGTCAGCAACAACGAATTCAAGATCTGGCTCGACTTCAATCTCGCGCGATCGATCTACTATTGGAGCGGCACCTACTATCTGAAGCCCTATATCGAAGTCTTCAACGACATGACCAGCGCCAAGGTGGAAGGAACGGTGTTGCCCCCGGGTGCAGGCGCACTCGTCATGGGCGTCAACGGTGCCGATACGATCTACGCGATACCCTTCTGGGGCGGCAACTATCAGTTCCGAAATGTACCCGCGGGCTCGTGGTCATTTACCTTCAAGGGCATGAACGGCTACCAGGATACGACCATCAGCAACATCGCGGTGGATTCCACGAAGACCGTCACCCTGCCCAAGATCACTTTGCATAAGTAACTTGTCCATAATCATTTGAACCTGTCCCATTTAGCTTGGGCCGGTGCTGAAAAGCGCCGGCCCAAATTTTTTAGCAAAACAATCGCTGCGTTTCATTTGTTGTATTTACCTTAGCACTATGTCCACGAACAACACCGTCACCGGTGCCCATGACAACGGTATTGGGCCCGGCGAAGAAACGATCGAAGTATCCGGCGCCCGGGTACACAATCTCAAGAACATCGACATCCGCATTCCCAAAAACGAGCTGGTCGTCATCACCGGCATCAGCGGTAGCGGTAAATCTTCACTCGCCTTCGATACCATCTATGCCGAAGGCCAGCGTCGCTATATGGAGAGCTTCGGTGCCTATGCCCGCCAGTTCATCGGCGACATGGAACGGCCCGACGTCGATAAGATCACCGGTCTCAGCCCCGTGATCTCCATCGAACAAAAGACTACCAACAAGAACCCCCGTAGCACCGTAGGCACTGTCACCGAGATCTACGACTTCCTCCGCCTGCTTTACGCCCGCATCGGCGAGGCGCATTCTTACAATACCGGCAAGCTGATGACGAAATTCAGCGAGGAAGAGATCGTAGAGAACGTCTTTGGCAAATACAAGAACAAAAAGATCTCGATCCTCGCCCCTTTGGTTCGCGGCCGCAAAGGCCATTACCGCGAGCTGTTCGAAGACATCCGCAAAAAAGGATATCTCAAGGTTCGCGTCGACGGCGAGGTCAAAGACCTCGTTGCCAAGATGCAGGTCGATCGTTATAAGATCCACGACATCGAAGTGGTCATCGATCGCCTGGCCGTCACCGAAGATATGAAGGTGCGTCTCAGCCAAAGCGTGAAAAAAGCTCTTCAGCTGGGTAAAGACCTGCTCTTTCTGCTGCTGAACGACGATAACAAGGTGATCCAATACAGCAAACAGCTAATGTGCGAGGACACCGGCATCAGCTACGAAGAACCCTCACCTAACAGCTTCTCGTTCAACTCCCCCTATGGAGCCTGTCCGACCTGTAAGGGGCTTGGCGCGGTCTACCAGATCAGCATGGACGCGGTGATCCCCGATCCTTCGAAAAGTATCAACGACGGCGGCATCGCTCCGCTGGGGGAAGAACGCGAAGCCTATATGTTCAAACAGGTCCAGCAAATTGCCAAAAAGAACAAGTTCTCGCTGGATACACCCATTGAGGACCTGCCCAAAAAAGCGATGAATATCGTGCTTTACGGCAGCGAGACCGGCGACACCGATCTGGATGTGGAATACGACGAGAATGCCCCTAAAGGCGAGGTCTACGCTACCGAATACGAAGGGCTCATCAACGCCCTCAAACGCTGGTTCGCAGGCGGCACTACCGATTCCCTGCGCGAATGGGTGGAGCAGTTCATGGAGCTCAAGACCTGCGAGACCTGCGGCGGGGCCCGTTTGCGCAAAGAAAGCCTCTGGTTCCGGGTAGCCGGCAAGAACATCGCCGAACTCAGCGCGATGAACCTCAACCGTCTCGTGGAATGGTTTGCCGACGTCGAGAAACGGCTGAATAACAAACAAAACCTCATCGCCAAGGATATCCTGAAGGAGATCCGCGAACGCCTGCAGTTCCTGGCCGACGTGGGGCTGACCTACCTGACGCTGGACCGCAGCTCCCGTACCCTCAGCGGCGGCGAATCCCAGCGCATCCGGCTCGCCACGCAGATCGGCTCTCAGCTTCAGGGGATCACCTATATCCTCGACGAGCCGAGTATCGGCCTCCATCAGCGCGATAACCACCGCCTGATCCAGGCGCTTAAGAATCTGCGCGACATCGGCAACAGCGTGCTCGTCGTCGAGCACGACAAAGATATCATGCTGGCAGCCGACTATCTCGTCGACATCGGTCCCCAGGCCGGCTTCCATGGTGGAAGGGTGGTGGCCCAGGGACGCCCCCCCTATATTCTCAAGCTCGATACCCTCACCGCCGAATACCTCAATGGCCATCGGCGCATTGCCGTCCCCGAAGAGCGGCGAAAGGGCAATGGTAAATTCCTCGAGCTCAAAGGCGCCAAAGGCAATAATCTCAAAAATGTCGACGTCAAATTCCCGCTTGGCAAGCTCATCGTCGTCACCGGCGTCAGCGGCAGCGGCAAGTCGACGCTCATCAACGAGACCCTTTATCCGCTATTGAGCAAGCATGCGTATGGCTCACGCGTCACCCCGCTGGAATACAAAAGCATCAAAGGACTGGAAAACATCGACAAAGTGATCGAGATCGACCAGTCGCCCATCGGCAGGACCCCGCGCAGCAACCCCGCCACCTATTGCGGCTTCTTCACCGATATCCGTACGCTGTTCGCCTCCGTCCCGGAAGCAAAGATCCGCGGCTATAACGCCGGCAGGTTTTCCTTCAATGTCAAAAGCGGGCGCTGCGATGTCTGCGAAGGCGGTGGCATGCGGGTCATCGAGATGAACTTCCTTCCCGACGTCTATGTCCATTGCGAGAAATGCAATGGCAAACGCTATAACCGCGAGACGCTGGAGATCCGCTATAAAGGCAAATCGATCAGCGACGTGCTGGATATGACCGTCGACGAAGCCGTTACGTTCTTCCAGAATGTTCCTTACCTGTATCGTAAGATCAAAGTATTACAAGAGGTCGGCCTGGGCTATATCACCCTCGGCCAAAACGCGGTGACCCTCAGCGGCGGCGAAGCCCAGCGCGTAAAGCTCGGCACCGAGCTCGGCAAAAAGGATACGGGCAAGACATTCTATATCCTCGACGAGCCCACTACGGGACTTCACTTCGAGGACATCCGCCATCTGCTCGACGTCCTCAACAAATTGGTGGACAGGGGGAACACTGTACTGGTGATCGAACACAACCTCGACGTGATCAAGGTCGGCGATCATCTCATCGACCTCGGTCCCGAAGGCGGTGACGGCGGCGGCAAGATCCTCTTCGAAGGTACTCCCGAGGAGCTGATCAAAAATAAAGAGAGCTTTACGGCAAAATTTTTGAAAGACGAATTAAAGGCTTAGTAGACTATGCAAAGAATTCTGATAGACATGGACGAGGTTATCGCCGACCCTATGGGCGAAATGATCCGATGGTACAACGATCAATATGGCTCGGAACCCGACAAGGCCAGGATGATCGGCTCCTGGGTCAAGGGGTTTCCGGAAGAACACCAGCCGATGATCATGGAACGCATCAAAGCTCCCGGCTTCTTTCGGCACCTCCCCGTGATGGAGGACGCCGTCGATGTCCTGCGCAGACTCAACGAACGGTATGAAGTGTTCATCGTCTCCGCGGCGATGGAGTTCCCGAACAGCCTGAAGGATAAATACGACTGGCTCATGGAGCACTTTCCCTTCTTCACGTGGAAGCAGATAGCCCTCACCGGTAGTAAGGATCTCGTCTATGGTGATTTCATGATCGACGATCATGTGAAGAATCTCAAGAACTTCAAGGGGAAACCCTATCTCTACACTTCCGCCCATAACCTCACCGTCACGGGCTACGATCGCATCAATAGCTGGAAGGAAGCTGCGGACATCTTCCTCAAATAGCCGCTGCCCCAAAATAAAGACGGCCCCGCAAAGGGGGCCATCGAATCTATGGGGTTAGGGGTTAAATCTCAAAAAAGCCAATAAGCGGTAGCAGGGAGTGATTAATAAAATCTTGTTTGTAAAGGGTACCTAGAATAGGGAACGGATCAGGTTTTACTTAACCTTCGGATATTCGGATTTTACCAATTTCCCTGCTCGCTTATTGGTTGTGCGTTACTATCTTTTAAAGTCTCATCTAACAGTGAGCTGACCGTTCTCGATCCGCTCATCGTCGGTGAAGACTTCGAAAAGAAAATTACCTTCGGAAATATCGGTCAGGACAGTAGTCTCTTTGTTGCGGATATGGGTCTGGCTGACCAGCCGGCCATCCATATCGAAAAGGAACAGCTGGTAGACTTTACCGTCTTCTCCATTGGCGGAAAAGAACAACACCTGCTGCCGCGCATCCGGGTAAAGGCGGATCTTGTACTTCTTGCTGCTTTGGGACTTGCTGACCTGGATACTATGGATAGTATCGTAACCCGAGCCCGGGAAAGTTAAATGCCTGCCGGAAGGGCCGACGCCGGCGGCATAGGAAGTGCATTGAACGCATAAGGCCAGGCCCAGGGCCGGGATACCTTTGCGTAATGCGCTCAGAAGAGATGATGTTTTCGTTAGGGGTACAGGTATGATCATAAGTTTTCCAATCGGTTAAAAAAATAGGGTACGGATTAAAACAACAACTAAAAAACGATCAAGAAAAATATAAAGGTACGATCAACATTTATCTAATTTATGGCCGGAACGACTCCGGTGCTCTTCCTAGAACCGGATCAACGGACAGTGTGTAGAGTTCCTCCACTGTGTTTCCCTGCCACCGCCCAAACGGATAGCCAGCTTGAACTGCGCCGTGAAATAGGCATCGTTCTGCGAAGGGTCGCCACGTTTGGATTTGTCCGTATAGCTCTTATTGCTATAGCCGCCTGCTGCCTTGTTAGACATCGCTACCGCGATAGCCGCCTGCGTGGGTGAAAGATATTTATAGAACAGGCTGGGATCGATATACTTCGTGCTTACGTCGTCGATGTAATCGGTAAAGGTCTTACGATGTATGATCTCGAAGCTAAGGTTTACATTGTCGCTCAGGAAGTATTTAATACCCACACCCATCGGTATGTTCATCTGCGTGAGTTTATAATTCTTTCTATCGGGATACTCGGGAAACCCTTGACCTTCCGTATGCAAAGGCTGCAGATCCACCCAGTAGGTATCGCCCGTATTAGGATCATGATAAGAACCCTGCGGATTGAAATGGAACAGACCCAGACCAATGACGCCATAAGGACGCAGCCGGCCTGCAACATCATCCGGATCCTCTTCCAGCAGGACCGTGGGATAGACCTCGGCCATCACCGTACCTTCGAGGATCGTCGACCGGAAATTCAGGTTACGCCCAAGACGCGTCTCCTCATCACCGCCGTTAGGCTTGATGTCGGCATCACTGCCTTCGATATTACCATAGTTTAAAGAGAGCCGGAAACCCAGGTATTGGGCCGGATACGCCGCATAGAAAGCACCAATGGCTAACTTAGTGGTGTTCATGTTATAGTCCTTGATGAAGGTGGTACCTTTACCGGCATGACCGCCCAGGTCGCCTAAGAATACCATGGGGCCCACTGTGAACCCCGCTTCCGTTGTGTTCTGTTCCGCTTCCTGCGAATAACCCGTGGACGATAGGCATAAGGTAACGGCGAGCACAAACAAACACTTCCATGACAAGGAGTGTAGACTCTGTTTCATTTTGATATTAGATTTAGTTTTCCGATGGTTTGGATTCCATTGCTTCAAATCGAATCGAAGGAATGGGGCACATGTAAGAAACGAAAAAAGGAAAGTTAATTGTGTACGCCAGGTCAACAATTTTATCCACAGCGGACAATCTTTAAGGAAAATCCCGTATTATATTATAGCAACAACATCTCAATGTGTTCTATTCCATCTTCGAGATAGATTTCCCCTTTTTGGACAAAGCCGAACGATTCGTAGAATTTAGTCAGATAGCACTGCGCGCC
>JAICXX010000277.1 GCA_025934485.1 Chitinophagaceae bacterium | reverse complement strand
TAATGCAGCGGACCGATCTTCACGGGGCAGTCCATAAAATATTGAAAGTTGCGGGCCTGAAAGGTCAGCGAGTCGCCGGTGGGCTGCAGTTGGGTGGCAATGGTCCAATGCCACTCGGCCGGGACGTTGAAATGAATGGTGATGGGAACATTGTCATATCCCTTGATCCACATAAAGGCGCCGGGCATGTTGAGATGTACATCATCCGGATCGAGCCCTACATAGGTGCCGTCCGCGTAATTGCCAAACAACGTATATTGCAGCCTGATATATCCGTTGTACCGGGTGACCTCGTAGATATCGCCATCCGTTCGGGTCACGGGTAAGGCCTTGCCGTTCTGGTCGAAGGCATGCACGTCATAGACATTCTTGCCGAATTCGTGGGTGGCATAGCGGCCCGGAGAAGAGCGGCTCATATGAAAAACGGCGGTCCGGCCCGGGATATCGCTTACAACGAGCTCGATCTGGGCTTCATGATGCGCGAGATTGGGGAAGGAGACGATATAGCTGATACGCTGGGCGGTTGCTGCTTGCAGGGTGGCGGTGAGGAGCAGCAGAGACAGGAACTTTTTGCGGAACATGGAGAGCTTTTGGGGCGCCATTATAAACAGTTAATAATTAGCCGAATATAGACAATTTGGGCGAAATGGGCGATATAAAAATTAACTGAGTAAACCCGGAAGCGGGGTGCTATCCGTGCAGGATCTGGCGGATCACGACATAGGCGACGATGCAGAGGGCGACGACAACAACAATGGCGAGATAGGTCCAGGGTTCGTCTTTAAGGCGGTTGCGGAGACGATGACGACGTTTCTTCTTTTTCTCCAGGCTTTTTTGCATGGCAGCATTGAGCTCCTCGACATACGATTGCATATTCCTGGGATTCTTCACCTGCTGAAGGCCTTCCACGGCGTCATTGAGGAATTCGTCGCCGGCCATGGACCGTTCGAGTTCATGAAGGGCTTCTCCGGACAATTTACCGCTGAGGTAGTCCATCAACTGCTGGTTGTCGATGTCCTTGTTGCTATTGGCTAATATGTTCAGCAGGTCCTTGTTCATTTCGATTTGCTTTGCGCACCGCTACCGGAACGTTTTTCGATGCTCAGCCTGAGGTTACGTTTGCCGTTCTGAATATAGCTTTTTACCTGCATTAACGTAAAACCCGTGGCTGTTGCTATTTCCTGGTAGGATCTTTTTTCCAGGTAGAACAAAGTTACGCAGAGTTTTTGCTCTTTTCCGAGTTCTTCCAGGGCCTGACCCATCCATTCCAGCAGCTGTTCTTTCTCCCAGTGCCGGTTCTTCCCTTCCTCGTCATCCCAGGCGGCGAGCATCGAGTCGGTGAGACTGGCCCCGCGGCCATGGCTGTCGCGCAGCCGCATGAGACAGTAGTTGCGGGCGATGGTATAGATCCAGGCCTTGAAGTACTCGACCCGGTAGCGGGGCAGCTCGATGATCACTTTGACGAAGATCTGCTGGACGCAGTCACGCGCTTCCTCTTCATCCTTCATGTACTTCATGCATACGCCGAAGAGCAGCAAGGTATAGCGTTGCAGCAGGATACCCAGCCACTCGTTCTTTTGCCCTTCGTAATAGCGCGATAACAACTCCTGGTCGGTAATATGTTGGAATGGGTCGGCCCTCACGGTGTAGTCAATGCTTTGATGCTTTAAAATCGAGGCGTTGCTTTATTAACAGACGCACAGGGCGTTAAATTGCATAAAAAACCTGGTAAATTTTGTATTAAATTTTTGTGTTTTGGATAGATGCTTGATCTTATTTAATTTTCCGTATGATCAAAGCAATTTGTTGCGTCCCCGTTAGCCCTCTCCGGGCAGAACCCTCTCATCGTACAGAAATGATCAGCCAGTTGATCTTCGGCGAGTGCTGTGAGCTGCTGGAGCCAGCTAAAGAATGGACCAGGGTGCGCGTAAGATACGACGGATACGAAGGCTGGTGTACGACTTCCCATCTTACGGAAATAGACGATTCAGAATTCACGGCGGCGCAGACGCCATTGACGCCGGAATGGGTCACCTCGCTGGAGTACAACGGTCACCCGATGATGGTGCCGATGGGGAGCCATCTTACCGCCATGAAGAACGGTAAGGCGCAGTGGCGGAAGAATATGGTGCATTACAAAGGAAAAACCTGGGACCCCCAGACGCAGACGAGGGATGCGAAATCGATCCGGCAGCTCACCTATAAGTTCCTGAACATTCCGTATCTCTGGGGTGGGAAATCGGTTTTTGGACTGGACTGCAGCGGTTATGTGCAAACGGTATATAAATTCCTGGGTATTCCGGTAATGCGGGACGCCTATCAGCAGGCCACCCAGGGGGAGCCCATTGGATTCCTCGAGGAGACCCGTACCGGCGATCTCGCATTCTTCGACAACGAAGAGGGGAAGATCACACACGTAGGCCTCCTGCTGAACGCGCACGAGATCATTCATGCGAGCGGAAAAGTGCGGGTCGACAAGATCGATAATATGGGGATTGTGCAATCGGAAACCCAAAAGCGCACACATCATTTGCGCGTGATCCGGCGGTTGCTACCGGAAAAAGATAAATAAGCAGCGGCCCGGCTGGCGGTGGCTCGGCGGAAGGGCTAATTGCCTTGTTTCCGAAAGGTCTGGTCGTACAGCTTAACAGCGTCTTCAATAACTTTGAGCGCCGTGGTCTTGTCGCCGAATTCTTCTACGATCACCGTTTTATTCTCGAGTTTTTTGTATTCCTCGAAGAAATGGCGCAGCTCGTCGAAGAAGTGTTTAGGCAGCTCTTCGAGGTTGCTGTAGTGATTGACGCCGGGATCGTTGGCCGCGACGGCGATGATCTTGTCATCAGAGTCACCGTTATCTATCATTTGCATGACGCCCATGACCTTGGCCTCCATGAGGGTCAGGGCCTGAACGGGCAGCGAGGTAATGACGAGGATGTCCAGTGGGTCCTTATCATCGCCATAGGTCTGTGGAATAAAGCCGTAGTTGACGGGATAATAGAAGGAGGAATAGATGACCCGGTCGAGCTTCAGCAGCCCGCTGTCCTTGTCGATCTCGTATTTGCAGCGGGAACCTTGCGGGATCTCTATGATCGCATTGACGAAACGGGGAACATTCTTACCTGCGGGCACACCGTGCCAGGGATGGGAGACTGTCATCATAAAGCAAACCTAGTGCATCCGGGGAGAGGAAAAAAATTTGCTTTTGCCCTATGGCCACGTAACTTTGTAGCCGGTGATGGTGTTCCACCTTGTAACCGCCGCGAGCTTTCGACTGCGGCTGATGACGCCTACAAATTTTAACCGCGCTTAAAAAAGCCTGGAGCGGACGGTAATTAAATTATAATTTGTAGACATGAAGCAACTGAAGAACCGCTTTGAACACCTTTTTATCCTCTCTCATTTGTTGCGTTGGACATTGCTGGTGATCCCGGTGGCCTTATTGGCGGGTTCACTGGTCGCACTGTTTCTTTGGTTGCTGGAGTGGGCCATCCATTTTCGGTTTGCCCACGCCTGGCTGTTGTATTTATTACCGGTCGCTGGTATTGTGATCTATTTTTTGTACAAGCTTTGGGGCAAGGGGACGGAAGGGGGGAATAACCTGATCATGGACGAGATCCACCAGCCGGGTGGGGGTGTGCCCTTCCGGATGGCGCCTTTGGTATTGATCACAACGGTGATCACGCATCTGTTTGGCGGCAGCGCCGGCCGTGAAGGGACGGCGGTGCAGATCGGCGGGAGTGTGGCCAATTTTTTTGCGACAAAGTTCCGGCTTTCGCCCGGGGACGTAAGCATGCTCCTCAAGGCAGGCGTGGCGGCAGGCTTCGGCGCGGTGTTCGGGACGCCTGTCACCGGGGCGATCTTTGCATTGGAGGTGCTGGCGTTGGGGCGGATCAAACACGATGCCCTGCTACCGTGTTTTATCGCCAGCGTGTTGGCAAACCTCGTATGTTCCGCCTGGGGCATTCATCATACGGCGTATCATATCGACTTCGTGTCGACGGGGATGAAATTCTTCGGACACATCGATCTCGATCTTTGGCTGCTGGCCAAGGTGGCGGTCGCGGGGGCGTTGTTCGGATTAGCCGGATATGCTTTTGCCGAGGTGTCGCATACGATCAGGAATTATAGCAATCGCTGGATAAAGATAAAAGGACTGATCCCCGTGATCGGCGGGTTGTCGATCATTGGATTGACATGGGCGCTGGGAACGGAGGACTATCTTTCGCTCGGTGTCGTCGGCAAGACGCCTCAGAGCGTGTCGATCCTTTCGTGTTTTCATGCGGGTGGCGCGACTCCGTTCAGCTGGTTCTGGAAACTGTTGTTCACAGCCATCACATTGAGCATGGGATTCAAGGGTGGCGAGGTCACGCCGTTGTTCTTTATCGGCGCGGCGCTCGGCAATACCCTGGCCGTGATTGGCGGAGCACCGGTGGACCTTATGGCAGGACTCGGTTTCATCGCCGTTTTTGCCGGCGCCACGAATACGCCTATTGCGTGTACGATCATGGGCGTCGAGCTATTCGGGGCGGGGAATGTGGTGTATTATGCCGTGGCTTGTTTTACCGCTTACTACTTCAGCGGACACACCGGCATCTACCATGCGCAGCGGGTGGGGGTGTCGAAGGTGGCAGGGCTCGCAAAACCTAATGAGACCCTGGACGCAATCAGGCGCCAGCGGATAGAAAACCGGCGTCATTAGAGATCTTACCGCTGATGCCTGAGGATTTCTTTGAGATCGACCAGCCATTCGCCCTTGATCCTGACGACGCCGATGGTCGTAGTGTCGTTCTTGTACGAGTTGGCGTAGGTAAACGTGGTAGCGGAGTCGTTAATGGGGTGGATGTCGATGATGCGGATCTCGGCGTCCTTGTAGTTCTGTTTTTCTTCCGGGCTCATGTGGTCATAGTCCCTTTCCCATTTGTCAAACATCATCTTGTTCGTCGAATCGGTATAGAGGTAGGCCGAGGCTTTTTCCGCGTTGCCGTCGAGAGAGGCGCGGATGAATTGACGACCGGCGTCCGTCGCGTCTTCGGCTTTTTTGAAGGTATTGGAGTCGTTGCAGGCCGCTACCAGGAAGAGTGCGGGGAAGAGGATTCTTTTGACCATAGGGGCAAAAGTACGGTAAAAAATGATTGTCCTTCCGGACCAGCCGCTTTCAGCGGCTGCGCATCCCGGTCTAACGACCGGGATGTTGCAAATCTTCTTCTTTTTTATCCCGCTCGTAGGCCTTGATGATGGCTTTGACGAGGCGGTGACGGACAACGTCCTCTTCATCCAGCTCGATATGGGCGATGCCGTCGATGTTCTTGAGGATATAGAGGGCCTTGGCGAGACCACTTTTTTGATTCTTGGGCAGATCGATCTGGGTGAGGTCACCCGTGATGATCGCCTTGGCGTTGGCGCCGATACGCGTAAGGAACATCTTCAGCTGCAGATCTGTGGCGTTCTGCGCTTCATCGAGGATGATAAAGGCGTTGTCGAGGGTCCGGCCGCGCATATAGGCCAGGGGAGCGATCTCGATGGTCCTCGTGCTCATGTAATACCCGAGCTTGTCGGCGGGGATCATGTCGTCGAGGGCATCGTAGAGGGGGCGGAGATAGGGGTCGATCTTCTCCTTGAGGTCACCGGGGAGGAAACCGAGGCTTTCGCCGGCTTCGACAGCAGGACGGGTCAGGATGATCTTTTTGACCATTTTGTTTTTGAGGGCACGTACGGCCAGGGCGACGGCGGTATAGGTCTTACCCGTACCGGCAGGGCCGATAGCGAATACGATGTCGTTCTTTTCGCCGGCGGCGACCATCTTTTTCTGGTTGATCGTCCGGGCCCGCACCGTTTTGCCATTGGGGCCGAATACCAGGATATCGTTGGGATGGCGGTCGACAAAATGGTCTACCGTCTCCGCGTCATCGCCGCCGAGTATCTGCTCGAAGTAATTCTCGCTGACATGGCCATTTCGTTCCAGGTATTGCACCAATAAATCGATTTTTTCTTTTGCTGCTTCCACCTGTTCGGGGGAACCGCTCAGTTTAATTTGGGTACCGCGTGATAAAATCTTTAAGAGGGGAAACTTTTTCTTTAGAATATCGAGCTTGCCATTGTTAACTCCAAAGAACTCTATCGGGTTAACGGTTTCCAGGTTGATAATAGTTTCAGTCAAATTCAAGTCTTTTTAGGCGTTCTGAAATGGGTACTGTCCGCAGGAGGCTCTCTTTACCAAATATAACCCGGACGACCCTGATTTTCTTGTAATTGTTATTAACAGTGTGTGAATTTCGCCGGCTCGATTTTTTTCTTATGTTTGCTGTCTGCTTGTTCCCTTCCTACTAGGTCTACCTCCTGTCTACAAAAGAATAACAACGTTCTTACGAGTTTGTTCGTATGTGCTTACCCAGCTTCCTCGGACGGAAGTGCTACCGCGTTTTAAAATGGGCCGGAAAATGCGCTTGCCAAAAAATAGCGCTTTTCCGGCCAAGCGCTAACGTCTGT
>JAICXX010000092.1 GCA_025934485.1 Chitinophagaceae bacterium | reverse complement strand
TTGAGCCGGTGTGCTACTCGATACGCGGGGCGGGTTTCCAGTCGCTATGGGGTTCGAAATGGTTCCAGAGCAGCGCGGAGACCTTTCTCGCGAACTGCCAGGCTTCATTGTCGGTGACCCAGCGTTTGTCGACATTGTTCTTGGTCGCTACATAAAATACATAGTCGCCATGGGGTGCGTTGACCATCACCACCTCGGATCTTGAGTCGTCCACCATGCCCTGTTTGGATGCAGTTTGCACATAAGGGGGGATTTGAGAAAGCGCATATTCATCCCAGAAGACATGGGTCATGATCCGGTACATGACCTGGCTGGAGGCAGGGCTTACGACCTGCTCGTTTCGGATCATGGTCACCAGCCGGGCCATTTCGCGGGGCGTCGTCTGGCCCCAGCCGTAGATCTCGCGGTTCTTTTCGCGGCCGGGGGTGCGCGAGTTAACGCGGGTATCCGTAAAGCCATGCGCCTCCAGCCAGCTATTGATGGTGACGCCGCCGCCGGCCAGCTTCTCGCACCAGACGGCCGCGCTATTGTCGCTATGGGTGATCATCAGACTGGTGATGGTCTGCAGATCGGTGGGAGTGCTGTCTTTGAAGAATTGCATGAGACCGGAACCCTTTCGGGCAAGGGAATCGTGATAGACCAGGGGTTGATGCCAGGTGTAGACGCCCTGGGCGATCTTGTCGAAGATGCCTACGAGGATGGGGACCTTGACTATACTGGCCGTGGGGAAGATGGTGTCGGCATTGACTGCGGCCTCCCGGCCGGTCTTAAGATCCAAAACATATACGCCGGCTACGCCGTGAAAGGAATCCGTGAGCGCTTTGAGCTGGGCCTGAAGCTTTTTATCGGTGCGGTATTGAGCGTAGGTTGATTGGGTTAATAGGGCGAAGGATAGTAGCATGACTACGGCGAAAGGGCGGAACATATAACGATACATTTGTGTAAATATACGGTTACCGGGGTCTATGTCGGCCACCTGACGGCGGAATTGTTCTTACCGCTTGTACATTCGGGGCATGAAAAAAGTATTGGCCATTCCCGGAAGTATCCGGGCCTCCTCTTCGAATTTTTTGCTGTTGCGGGCGATAGCGGAGATGATGGCCGCTACGCTGGACGTCGTGATCTATGACGGGTTGGCGGGACTGCCGCATTTTGATCCGGGGGTTGTTGATGCGCCGGCGGCGGTGGCGGCCTTTCGCGGGATGCTTCGGGCTGCCGATGGAGTGATCATCTGTACACCTGAATATGCGCATGGCGTGCCGGGCAGCTTAAAGAATGCCATCGACTGGACCGTGGCGTCGTGCGAGTTCAGCGGGAAGCCTACCGTGCTGATCACGGCGTCTACGGATGGGCGGTTTGGACACGCTGCCTTGCTCGAGACCTTGCGGGTGATCGAGGCTCGCGATGTCGACCGGCTTGCGTTGCTGATCCCTTTCGTGCGGTCGAAGATCGATGCGATCTCCGGCGTTGTCGAGCCGTCGACGCTGGCGGAGGTGCGGGCGTTGATGGAGGTGTTTGTCAGGACAATGGCGGCGGGGTCTGCGCCATCCACTGTTGAATGAATTTGACCCGGTCGCGGAGGAATCTCGGAGTGAGAAAGGTGTTGGAGAAATCGTCAAAGTTGTCTTCATAGAAACCGAGGCCATAGATGAGAAACATGGCGCCCAAATGAGGAATGGCTTTCAGCTGAGCTCGCGGCCGATGAGGGCCAGCTGTTTATCATCCGGCAGAAGGATGGCCTTGCCTTTAGCAAACTCCAATAGCACTCCGTTCCTGATCCCTTCCGCCGCCTGAAATTGCTGGATGATGTCGCCGGTCCTGTCGGGGATCGGCGCGGCGACGCCGATGTTTTTTTCTTTGAGCAGTTGGAGGAGTTCGACCTCGCCGCGGATCTGATCGAGCTTGCGATGCGCGTCGCGATAGATCTTGAAGATATAGCGGTCGTTCGCGTCCTGCAGGATATATGTGTCGCTGACATTGCGGACGAGCAGGCGGCAGGAGAGATTGGTGAATCCGTATTTTTCAGCGAGGTATATACCCAAAGCCGATGCGTTCAGCGTGCTATATTGAGTGGGGAAGATGGACATGGCGCAAAGAAACTCAAAAAATTCATATGGAGATCACCACGGCGTAAAGTTGATCTGTACTGGCCCCGGGGTATTCCAGGTCAGCGAAAGCAGTCCATTAGCATCGACAGTAATGTTGCCGGAATAGGTGTTGCCCTGCCAGTTGATGTTCAGCTGTTCGGAATCCGGACCGATAAAACCATATTCCAATCCGCCGGTTACGGGTGCCTGCCGTGGCGAAGCATAGGCAAATGGATACGTCGACAGATATGCGCTATCGGAAAAATCAATATTGAGCGCATTGGTATACGAGGTGTTATACCGCAGGACGGTACCATCTCCATAGTTCAGATAGCTTCGCGTGGTGGTGAAATTGATCGCCAGAATAGCGGTGTCATGTTTGCGAAACCATTGTAAAGCGGTGCCGGTGAGCTGATCGCCCGGCTGAAGAGGTTCTGAAGGGAAAAGCGTATCGGCGGAGACGCTGACGGCCACCTGGTTAGTATGGCCGAGCAGGTGTTGATCCAGGGAGTCGTAGATATCCGCTTTGACCTCGTAGATGCCGGAATGATTGAAGATGATATCTGCCTTTCCGTATTGGTATGATCCGCTTAGAACGGCAGCCTGGTCGGCGGGCGTGATCGTCCAGCGGTAAAACCGGTTCGTGGGTGGCTGGAAATATCGGGGGCTATCCGAAAGTGCCGTCGAGTCGTAGACGGTGATGGCCTGGTTGACCCGGATAGAGGGCGGCTGGTACGTTGTCAATGCGTTGTCGGCGTCTGAGGAGTGGCTGTTCTTCTTACAGGCTATGGCGACGACCGTGACTGCGAGGATGAGAAAGAGCGGTTTAAGTGAATTTTTCATTATTAAGGTTTGTCATTGTTCTTTGAAATCACAGCGCACACCCACCATGAGCCCCACGGACCACGCCGGGAATGGAAGGGACGGCGGGTTGAATGGCAGAAACTGGTGACGCGGTTGGTAATACCAGGACTTCACATATGGTTCTGCGAAGACGGATACCCTGCTCGCCACATGTGAGGCGAAGTCGAGGTCCAGATAGGCGCTGGGGCCGTCGCGGTTAGACCATAAGCCGGTGTAGGTCATTTCACCGCCGGAATGGGCATAGAGGCTGAGGAGGACACCGGCGTTGGCAGAAAAGGTAAAGCGGTCGTCGCCTGCGGTATAGCCAAGGATGAGCGGCAGGTGGAGATCTTTGATATAACCTGAAGGAAAGCCCGCGCTGTCGTTGGTACCCTTGACGGCGACCCGCAGGTATTGCACGCCGGTGGTGAAGGTGAAATGTTTTTTATAGACCACGGTCACCCGGGCGCCTGCGCCGTAGGAGAAGCCGAAGATATGTGCTGTGAAATATTCCGGCGAGGCGAATGCGTCGACTCTCATGGAAGGCAGGTTCCGGGACCGGTGGGCCGGGAGTGTGAGTTGCTGTGGCTTTTTAGGACTGGTGGTAGCTGCCGCTATATCCGGGCGGGTCTTTAGTGCCGCGAGTTTTGCGGGCGCTGTGAGTTCGGCGGGGATGGGGGGATGCGTGGTTGCGGGGCTCGTTGCGCTGAGGCTGGCAGTATTGGCTGTGCCGGAGAGGATGCTGCCGGCGTCTGCTGCAAGGGCGGCGTCGTCGGATCCGGTTTCGGGCCGGTGACTCGGGTGGATGCCGGCGGAGTTGCCCGAATGCCGGCGGGTCCGGTGAGCGGTGGACGAATGGGTGGTGGCGAATGCGTGCGTCAAGGGGGTTGGTGGGATACTTGAGATGGCGGCTGGGCTGTTGGTCGAGTTTGAGGGGACTCCTGATGCGGCTGGGTAGTTGGCGGTCGAGCCAGCGGTGGTCGCGGAGTTTGCCGGGGCTGCGGAGTTTGCAAGCGAGCCTGCCGGGGTGACGCCGGCGGTGGCCGAGGAGCCGGCGGGGCTGGTTCCCGCTGGGGTGGCGCCGGCGGTGGCCGAGGAGTCGGGGTCGGGGCGGGTATTATAGGTGGCAACGGCGGCTGCGGGAGAAGGGTGTTTAGCCGGTGCAGAAGAACGGATCGCTGTCACGAGAAAATAGCCGGTAATGGCAACGGCTACCGCGGATGGACCCACGAAATACCATTTCAACATTGCGGACTGGCGCACCAGGTGGGTGTGCAGGTGTTTCCACAGGCCCAGGGGAACGTTGGAAGAGTGATCCAGGAGCCGATCCCTGAAAATTTGGTCAAATTCGTTATCAAGCATATCTCTTCGGCAGTTTTGTGAGGTTTTCTATTTGGGTTTGCAGGACTTTGCGGGCCTTGGACAGCTGACTACGACTGGTAGCGGCATTGATCTCCAGCATGGTCGCTATCTCGTTGTGATCATAGCCTTCGAGTACATAGAGATTGAACACGATACGATATCCCTCGGGGAGCGTGCCAATGAGCTTCAGCAGTTCCTCTGCGCTCAACGACGTGAGGCCATCTACGCTCGTGGATTGTTCGATATCCATGTCCTCGTTAATTTCGGCAAAGCGGACCTTCTTTTTTTGGATAACCCTGAGGGCGGTATGGACCACAATGCGTCTTATCCAACCTTCGAGCGATCCTTCGAAACGATATTGGCTTATGTTGTTGAAGACGCGGATAAAAGATTCCTGTAACATATCCTCCGCCTCCGTAGCGTCATTGGCATACCTCCGGCATACGGTGAGCATCTTACCGGCGTAGAATTCAAAAAGTTTTCGCTGGCTCTTTGAATTTTTTTTCAAGCAGCCTTCGACTAGTTCTCTATCTGTCAAAATGGTACCTTAAATAACTTGTGAGTTAGATACTGCGCCGTTCCAAAACGCTGCCTACCGGCAAGATGAATTTTTGACCATCAAATATATATGATACAGAATCAATGTGTTGCAGACGGGAAAAGCCCCGGGAGCGAATTGCTTAATGCGCGCAACAGGGTGGCTGGAATGATTTTTTTGTATCATGGAATGATCTTATTCCAATGAAGCGAATTCCTTTTCTGGCAAGATTAATTGTCGGGGTGCTTTTATCCCTGGCGGCCGCGGCACCGCTGTATGCGCAGGAACAGCGGCCCATCTCCTTACAGGAAGCCATGGATCTTGCGCTCAAAAACAGCAAACAACTTAGGATCAGCCGGGCCAAGATCTCGGAGGCAGCAGCAGCGCTCAGGCAGGCGCAGCAAGGACAGCTTCCGGATCTAAAGGTCAGTGGGTCATATCTGCGGCTGACGCAGCCGAATATCGATGTCGATCCGGAGCTGGGGAAAGCGATTGGGGGCTCGTCCGGTTCGGGCGGCGGCAATTCCGGCGGTGGATCTGGAAATGGCGGGTCGGGCGGTGGCTCGGGGACTGGCTCGGGCGGTGGGTCGGGATCGGGGAGCGGCTCCGGCGCAAGCGGGGGCCTGGGCTCGATAAAGGTCAACGAGGCGATGTATGGGATCGCGAATCTTTCGCTGCCGCTCTTTAGTGGCTTTAGGGTTCGTTATGGGATCGAATCGGCGCGGTACCTCGAAAAGGCCGCGGAGCTGGATGCCGATAATGACAAGGAGAGCGTGCTGATCAACACCGTTGGCGCCTATGCGAATTTGTACAAAGCGCATGAAAACGTGTTCCTCTTACAACAGGAGCTCGCGCAATCGCAGAAACGTGATTCGGATTTCGCCGATATGGAACGGAACGGGTTGCTGGCGCGCAACGATATGCTCAAGGCGCAATTGCAGACCTCTACCATCGAATACAATCTGGACGATGCGCTCGACAACGAAAAAATCGCCGACGTCAACATGGACTTGCTACTGGGGCTGCCGGAGCAAACCTTTTTGTTACCCGACTCCAACGCCATGCAGCCATCCGAGACGCCTGAGCCCATCGAGACCTATGAAAAAGAGGCTTTGCAGCATCGGCTCGATTTGAGTGCATTGACTTACCAGTCGAGGGCGGCAGCCGTCGCGGTCAAGACTGCGCAGGCCGACTACTACCCTACCGTCGCCTTGTCGGGTGGGTATATTGCCGCGAAGATCCCGGGCCTTTTTACGATAACCAACGCCATTACCTATGGTGTCGCGCTGCAATACAATCTCTCCGCTTTTTGGAAAACCGGCGCCAGGGTCGCGCAGCAACGGGCACGGGAGGAAGAGACCGATGCCAACAAGGCCCTGCTCGAGGACCAGGTGCGACTGCAGGTGAACCAGGCTTATGCCGATTATCTCACTGCCGTGAAAAAGATCGGCGTGAGCAAAAAGGCGATCCAGCAGGGCGAGGAGAATTACCGGATCACTCGAAACAAATACAATAACAGTCTTGTGACGACCACCGACTTACTGGAAGCGGATGTGTCGCTGCTACAGGCCAGGATCAATCTGGAACTGGCGAGGGCTGATGCCCTGGTAGCTTTCGACACTATCCTGGAGCGGAGCGGGTTGCTCGGCGAGACCTTGAAAAAATAGATATGGCAAACGATTCACAGCAAATGCCCGACCGCGGGCAGGATGGAAAGGGTACGCAGCCGAAGAAACGAAGCAACGTATTCAAGATCGTGTTGATCGCCTTCGTGATCCTGGGCCTGTGGTTTGGCATCAGCAAATGGATCCATGGCAAGCATCATGAGGAGACGGACGACGCACAGATCTCGGCGAATATCAGTCCGATCATCCCGCGGGTAAGCGGCTATATTACGGAGGTGAGGGTCCGCGACAACCAGCCCGTGAAAAAAGGCGACACGCTGATCGTGCTCGATGATCGCGATCTGCGATTGAAGGTGGAAGAGGCGGAAGCTGCCCTGGCAACGGCGGAGAGCAACCTGGCGCAGGCCAGGGCCACGACCAGCGCGTCACGGAGCAATATCGAGGCGCAACAGGTGTCCGTTGCTACCGCGGGTGCGCAGATCAATGCGGCAAAGGTCACCCTTTGGCGCGCCACCCAGGATTATGATCGTTATGCCAATTTGATAAAAGATCATTCGATCACGCAGCAGCAATATGAACAGGCGCTGGCGGCCAAAGAATCGGCGGAACAACAGGTCCAGGTGCTGGAGCATCAGCAACAACAGGCGATGGAGCAAACGCATTATGTCAGCAAGCAGAGCGCCGCCACGAGCACGCAGATCAAGATCGCGGAAGCGACGATCCAACAGCGCAAAGTGGATGTCGACGATGCAAAGCTCAATCTTTCCTATACCGTGATCACCGCACCGGCGGATGGACAGTTGTCAAAGGTGAATGCCCAGGTAGGCCAATATGCCACGGCGGGCAGCAGTTTGACCAGCCTCGTGCTCGACAGCAGTCTTTGGGTGGTCGCCAATTTCAAAGAGACGCAGCTGGAGCGGATACGCATCGGTGAACCTGTAGAGATATCGGTGGACGCCTATCCGCATCACAAATTCCAGGCGGAGGTCGGCAGCTTTTCGCCGGCCACGGGTGCGGAGTTCGCCCTGTTGCCACCGGATAACAGCAGCGGAAATTTTGTCAAGGTCGTTCAGCGCCTGCCGGTGAAGATCCTCTTTACGCAAAACGGCGACTCGCTTTTGCAGGGGCTCCGCGCCGGAA
The DNA here is from genome assembly GCA_025934485.1 of Chitinophagaceae bacterium. GTDB lineage: Bacteria > Bacteroidota > Bacteroidia > Chitinophagales > Chitinophagaceae > Puia. The sequence continues at coordinate 15,216 of JAICXX010000092.1, read as the reverse complement.
TGAATGTCAATGTCGACGTACATCTCAATGGAAAATGATCATGGCGGAAGAGGATTCTTTAGTAGAATATGGCGCCAGGCGGGCGATCATTACGATCACGGCGATCCTGTGTACGCTGCTCGAGATCGTGGATTCGACGGTGGTGAATGTAGCGCTCAATCATATGCGAGGGAATCTGGGCGCCACCGTCAACGAGATCGCCTGGGTGATCACTGCGTATGCCATCGGCAATGTGATCATCATCCCGATGACGAGCTGGCTCTCGGTCCAGTTCGGCCGCCGGAATTATTTTGCCGCTTCGATCATCCTCTTTACCGTATGTTCCTTCCTGTGCGGCAATGCTACCAGTATCACCGAGCTGGTGGCCTTCCGGCTGATACAGGGCATTGGCGGCGGCGCGTTACTGGCCACGAGCCAAACCATTATCACCGAGACGTATCCGTTGTCGCAGCGAAGTCTGGCGCAGGGCATCTATGGACTGGGGGTTATCGTAGGTCCTACCCTGGGTCCCCCGCTTGGGGGCTATATTGTCTATCACTATTCATGGCCCTATATCTTTTATATCAATATCCCTCTGGGCATCGCCGCTACTCTGCTGACGCTCCAATATATACGCAACCCCGACTATGGTCAAAAAAAGTCCGGCCGGGGGGATGTCGACTACCTGGGGATCCTTTTGCTTGCCGGGGCGATCGGCTGTTTGCAGTTCGTACTGGAACGGGGGCAGGATGACGACTGGTTTGCAGATGCTGCGATCACGATCTGTACGGTGGTCTCTTTCTTTTGTTTCTTCTTTTTTATCTGGCGGGAGATGATTTTCCGGGAACCTATTGTGAATCTGCGGGTGCTGAAGAATGGCAATCTACGCATCGGGACCCTGCTCACGTTTATCCTGGGGTTTGGGCTTTACGGGTCTACCTTCATCATCCCGCTGTATACGCAAGGTACGTTGGGATGGACACCGGAGCAGGCAGGGTTGTTGATGATCCCGAGTGCACTCGCCACCGCGGTTATGATGCCGATAATCGGGAAGGTCCTGCAGCGGGGCGTCAAACAGCAATACCTGGTATCCGCGGGGATGTTTTCCTTTTTTCTTTTTTGTTTCGTGAGTTATAAGATCCTGACGAATGATACTCCGCAGAGCGCTTTTTTCTGGATACTGATCGTACGGGGTATCGGGATGGGGATGCTCTTCGTGCCGATAACGACGCTTTCGTTGAGCACCCTGCATGGGCCGGAGATTGCGCAGGGCGTAGCTTTTACCGGCATGATGCGGCAGTTGGGCGGGTCGTTCGGAGTGGCGCTGATCAGCACTTTTATGGCGCGAAGGGATCAACTGCACCGGATGGACCTGGTGAGTAAGCTGAATGTGAACGACCCTATGGTGCAGCAGCGGGTGCTGCGTTTGCAGCATCAGCTCATCGCCCATGGAGAGCCTGCCAATATCGCGTTGCAAAAGGCCTGGAATTCCCTGGATGGGCTGGTGATGAAGCAGGCGGGTATCTTATCTTATATGGACGTGTTCCTTTATCTCGGGTTATTGTTCCTGGCGTGTATACCCTTTATTTTGATGGTGCGGGAGAACAAAGGCCAACGCGGGCCAGCCGCGGGCATGCATTGAGGTAAGCGGCCCGGAGAACCGGGCCGCTGTGGGTCGTCACTTCACTGAGACTACCTGCTTACTACACGAGATATCGATCACATCGATCTCGCCCATACCGGGGCCTCCGCCGAAGCCCCAGGCCGAGACATAAATTTTATTGTCGGGCCCCATGGTCATGGCCGTGGGAAGGTTGAGGCCGGAGGCGATGATTTCCCTTGCGCCGGAGGGATCGACGCGGACGATATCGCCGGTGCCCGGTGTGGGGAAGGGGTTGCCCGTGGTATTTTCCAGGACATAGAGACCGCCCAGCTGGTCGAAGAGCACCCCGACGATATCGCTGAAGCCCGTGGCATAGATGCTGATGTGACCGAAGGGTGTGATACGGTAGATGCTGGCGCTGCCGGCGATGATGGGAAAGAGATCGAGGTTGCCCACATAGAAAGCGCCGTTGTGCCAGGTAACGGCTGTAGGCACAATATGTCCTTCGGCGGCCGAGATATCGATCACGCGGCTGATAGCGCCCCTGGTGGTGATGCGGTCGAGCTCGCCGTGGTTGGGTTCGACGGCATACAGGTCGTTGCCGACGGCGATCATGCTGTACCAGGTGCCATCGGGTTCGAAGTCGGGCGGGTTGGGATTCGCTACGGGGTGGGATTGCTGGAAGGCGCTGAGGTCCGCGATCTCCGTCCAGCTATGGTTGGCATTTACACGGACTACACCGTTCGGGATGCCGGGGACGCCATGAGAACAGCCGGCGCCGGCCAGGATACCATAGAGGGTATTGCCGATGAAGGCGACGTCGGCGACGCCGGAGACCAGGGAGCCTTGTGTCGGGGCGGTTTGGCTGGAGGGCAGGTTATTGACCCAGGTCGTCCGTATGCCGCCGGGGCTAACACGGGAGATGCGCGCTCCGGTGTCGCTGCCGGTATAAGGTCCTACGGGCGGGAGGACATTTGTGCAGGTGGCGGGGTTGGCCCCGCCGAGGCCCGCTTCGGCGACATAGAGATAGCCGTCGGGGCCGAACAGCAGGCCGCGAGGACTGTTGAACCCCCTCGCGAATACGCTAGTGGTGGTGACATAGTCGCCGGGACTGCAATTGCACACGCCGGGCAGCTTTTTTTTACAGGAAGGGAGCACAAGGACCAGGAGCAAAAGCGGGAGGGCATGTCTGACACGCCGTCCACGAAAAGCAGTTATCATAATAGACGTTTTTGGATGAAGGGAATACGCTAAGGTCAGGTGGAAAAACAAGGAAAAATTTTGAATTCAACGGTCGACCCGGCGGTGCGACAGATACCGGAAAGCGGCGATGAATGTCGTGGATGTCCCTAATACGTCATCTGTGGAAAAAACCGGTTGTTGGTTGATCCGCGGCTGAAAAGCCGGAGTTGGACCGGGTAAATGGTTAAATTAGCATAGCTATGCAAATCCGCTGTGTGATCATCGATGATGAGCCGCTTGCTGTGAGGCTGGTAAGCTCGTATTGCACCCAGGTCCCGGAGCTGGAGGTCGTGGCGACGTGCAGCAGCGCGATCGACGCGTTTTCGGTTTTGCGGCAACAGCGGATCGACCTGCTCTTTTTGGATATCAAGATGCCACGGTTGCTGGGAACGGATTTTTTGCGCAGTCTTTCCGATCCACCCAAGGTGATCCTCATCACGGCTTACCGGGAGTACGCGCTGGACGGATATGAGCTCGACATCGTGGATTATTTACTGAAACCGGTGTCTTTTATCCGGTTTATGAAAGCCGTGGAAAAGGCCGGAAAGTTACTATCACAGGAATGGTCCTCCAGGGGGGTTACCGAGGTCGAGGGCCCCAAAGAACCTTTTCTGTACTTCCGGATCAACAAGGAGATGGTCAAAGTGCTGTTGAGCGAGATCCTTTTCCTGGAAAGCCGCAAGGAATATGTGCTGTTGTACCTGGAGGGGAATAAGACGCTGCTGGTCAAGCAAAGCATCAGCTCGCTGGAAAAACTCTTATCGCCGCACCGGTTTATTCGCGTGCATCGTTCCTATATGGTTACCAAGGAAAAGATCAGTGCGTACAATGCCACCAGGCTGCGGGTCGGCAGCCACGATATCCCGGTGGGCCGTTTCTATAAACATAATATCGAGGAGCTATTGAAACCGTAGACCGCCTGGGGCTGGCTTTGCGGCCCCGGGGGAGCGTTTGTACCAAGTTGTACCAACGTGTACGGTCCCTGAACCGGAAAATTACCGGTGAGCCTGTAAACTTGCTTTATGACACGAGGCATTGCCGACTGCATAACACCATTGAAAAATAATTGACTCGTTATGACACGAGGCATTGCCGACTGCATAACACCATTGAAAAATAATTGACTCGTTATGAAAAAGTTGACTGACGCCGGGCCCTATTTTTATGCTATTGCCATTGCGGCTTTTGGTGTTATCCAGCTGGTCACCCAAAATTTTCTTACGGGTCTTTTTCCGGTGCCCGCGGGGCTGCCGTGGAGGGTATTTTGGGTAGATCTGTGCAGCATCCTGTTCCTGCTGGCGGGGGCGGGACTGGCCTTGCGGGTGCGGCCTTACCTGGCAGCGGCGTTGGCGGGCTATATCTTCTTCCTTTTCTTTTTTTCGGTGCATCTGCCCAAGATGCTTACCGATATCTATAATCCGAATGCGTGGTCGCCAGCTTTCGAGGCGCTGATGCTGGGCAGCGGGGCGTTCATTATAGCCGATAACGTGGCGAATGATGACGGTTCTGGCGGCACCCCCCACCGGCGGCGGAGCCAGGCAACGGGAATTGCGGCTGTAGCGGGAATCTATCTCTTTGCTTTGAGCCTTGTGGTATTCGCGGTATTGCATATCCGCTACAATACGTATATCCTGACCTTGATGCCGGAATGGATGCCGGCGCATAAATTCCTGGCGTACGTGGTGATCGCCGGATTTTTAGGGTCGTCGTTTAGTCTTTTCACGAATCTCAAAGTTCCGCTGGCTTCGGGGTTATTGGGTACCATGTTCCTGCTATGGGTGCTGACCTTACATGGCCCCCGGGTTTTCGGGAAATGGAATGTCGAGACGGAATGGGCTTCGTTATTTGTATCATTAGCCGTCAGCGGCATCGCCTTTAGCATCTACCGCAGGGCGACCGCCGCCGGCATTGACTGGGAACCAGGGGGGCTATTGGCAGAAAAGGGGATGGTAAGATCCTCCGATCGCTCGGCCTTGGCGCATAAGGGAAAGGTGCGCCAGGCAGAGAGTTGCGAATAAAATTTGCAGTGTCAGGCCCCCTTTTTTGGTGGCTCACGGTTTTAGTGGCCGGGATCTTAGCGGTTGGCGATTTTAGCCGCCGGCGATTTCCTTGATCACGGCGATGATATCGAGGTCGCCGTATTTCGACTCCGCGGCCTGAAAGGTTTGGTACGCCGTGAGCGCAAGGGGCGTGGTGATCCCTTCCGCTTTGGCGAGACGCAGGTCCTTGGCGATATTCTTTATCGAGAAAGCGGCGGCGTAGTTGTCCGCGATGATCGCCTCTCCTTTGATCTTACCGAAGACATTACTCATTGCGCCATTGTTGAAGATGGTCATGAAGTCCTCCGTTCTGACGCCGTGTTGCCGGGAGAAAAGGGCGGCTTCGGCGAGACCCTGGGCGTGGAGGCTCAGCAGGAGGTTGATGGCCAGTTTGGCGGTATTGCCGGCGCCAAGGTCGCCGAGATAAAGCGCCAATTTTCCCAGCTGCTGTAAGAACGGTCCGGCCTGATCGTAAGCGGCCTTGCTCCCTCCAACCATGATGACGAGCTGGCCATCCAGTGCCTGTTTTACGCTGCCGCTTACCGGGGCGTCGAGGTATTCATTGCCCTTTACGCGGCAGAGCCCACCGAACTCGCGGCTGATGGCCGGAGATACCGTGCTCATATTGATGATGAGCTTTCCCTTTGTTTGTGTGCTGAGCAACCCGTTCCCGCCGCTGAAGATATCGCGGATGGCCTGGTCGTCGGTGACCATGATAAAGATCACGTCCGATCTTTCGAACAGGGCTGAGGGAGTCTCCGCGGTCGCGGCACCGGCTGTCCTGAGGGAGGCCTCTTTGGTACGATTGCGGTTGTAAACGGTCACCGGGTAGCCGGCTTTGATGAGTCGTTGAGACATAGGGATACCCATATTCCCCAGGCCGATCCAGCCTATGCTTGCTGTGTTCATCGGATGATTTAAAGCAAAAATCCCTCCAAATGGAGGGATTTTTAAGGTTATTGTTGCATTGCGCCGCCGGCGTCCTGCATACCGGAAGAATTCATGTCCTTGCGTTTGAACAGGTTGAGGTCCATTTTTCCGAAGCGGTAGGCAAATACCAGCCGGAAGAGCTGCGGGTCCTTGAGCCGGTCGTATTCCTGCGCGAAGAACTCGCTGGTGCTATACTGATCGGACCAGCGTGTGCGGAAGATATCCGACATGCTTGCCGTGATCGAAGCCGCCTGGTTCTTGAGGAAGGTCTTTTTAACGGCCAGGTCGATCCCACCAAACGGCTTGATATAACCCTGCGACGAGCTCTGGGTCGTGGAATTGGGCGGTCCAAACTGGTTTTGATTCGTGTTCACCGGCAGGTTCGTCTTCGACTGATAGATCGCGGTGAGCTGGATGGTCACGTTCCAGGGCAGCTTGAAATTGCTATTGAACTTACCAAAATAGCTCCACAGGGCCGGTTGCGAAGGCTCGTTGAGGTTCTTGGTATTGATATGTCCGTTATAGACGTTGATGTTTAACGTGATATCCCACCATTTTGTCAGCGTGTTCGTGCTCGTAAGCTCACCGCCCACCGTATAGGCGTTGTTGGCATTTTCATAGGTGTTGATAAGCACCGACTTGCCCGCGGGGTTGGTGCCGCTATCCTGATAACGCGTGATCAGGTTGGAGGTATATTTATAATACGCGGAGAAGAGCAGGGTATTGTTATGCGGCCAGGTCTTCATGTACGAAAGTTCGCTGTTGTAGGTGAACTCGGGGACCAGATCGGGGTTACCACGGGTAATGTTCAGCGAGTCGGAGTAATCAGTATATGGTATCAGCTGGAAGAAGCTGGGACGGTTGATCTTACGCGTTACGCTCAGCTGCAGTTCCTGGTCGTGTTTGAACTTTTGGCTCAGGAAGATCGAAGGAAACAGGCTAACGGGATAGGTATTTTTGAACGTCTGACCGGTATTCACCAGGTTACCCGTATAGCGGGAGCTCTCCGCGCGCAAGCCGATGGCATACCCGAAGTTCTTTATGCCGCTGGTGAAATTGACATAGGCGGCATATACCTGGTTGTCGCTGTTATAGTCGCTAAGCACAAGCTGGTCGTTGACGAATTCATTTTTCGCGTTGAGCGTATCGGTTTCGTTGTAGTTGCTGAGGTGCTGGATGCTGGCACGAAGGCCGGCCTCCAATTTTGTCTTATCACTCAGCGGATTGGTATAGTCGGTTTGGATCGTGTAGAAATGCGGCGCCGCCGTTCCTTCCGTTCGCTGATAGGTAGTTGCGGCGATGGATGTACCTGGTTGTCCCGAGAAGTAATTGGTCGTATACAGCGAACTCAGGTCGGCATTGACACCGAAGTAGGAGAAATCGGCCGTCCATTCTTCGCCTTTTTTGTCGAAGGTGTGTTTCATGCCCGCCTGTCCGCCGTTGACATGAAAGGTCCTGTTCGAATTGGCAAAACGATCGGAATACGTGGTGCTGTTACCCAGGTAGCTGAGCGTATCCGCGCGGATCTGCGAGACGTCGGCGGGTTTGAAGGAGCCGTCGACACGGATGTAAGCAGCCGATAGTGTCGTCTTGTTGCTTACAAACCAGTCCGCCCCGATCTGTTCGAAATTGAAATGGCCTTTATTCCGCTGGACATCGCCCTGCAGGAGATGAGTCGTGTCGATGATATTGGCGTTATCGACTTCGGGGAGATAGGAATACCGATCCGTGTTGCCGACGGTCTTCGAGTCGAGACCGTTGTACAACGCGTTGAGCGTGAAATTTATCTTACCCTGGCGAAGGTTTAGGCCGGCAAGGGCATTCGGTGCGCCATGGGAGTCGAAACCGGCGGAAAGGCTACCGTTATATCCTTGTTTCCGGTTCTTTTTGAGAATGATATTGAGGATACCTGCGCCGCCGCCGGAGGCATCGTATTTGGCGGAGGGGTTGGTCATCACTTCCACGCTTTCGATAGCGTCGGCGGGGATCTCATCCAGCGTGAGGGTGGTAGGCCGGCCGTCGATGAAGATGGTAGGCGTAGACCCACGCAATGTGACGTTGCCGTCGATGTCCACATTCACGGAAGGAACGTTGCGCATGACGTCGACACCGGTACCACCCGCGCTAACGATGTTCTGGGCTACGTTGAAGACTTTTTTATCGAGCTCGAGCTTCATAGGCGGCGTTTTGCCGGTGACGGTCGCGGCGGCCAGCTGGGCTACGTCCAGGTTGAGCTTGACGATGCCGAGATCTTTTTCGAAAGAAGGCAGGTTACCCATGGGGTTACCGCCCGACTGGCCTGCCGGGGCAGGGGCAGCGGCTGCCTGTGCGGGCATGATCGAAAAAGGAACATCCTGGGTCTTGTAGCCGGTGGCCGAGATGCGCACGACCAGCTGGGCGACGATGGGAAGGTCTTCGAAATCGAATTCGCCGTTGGCCTTGGTATCCATTCCTTTGAGCAATACGAGCTTTTTCTTCTTTGTCGACGGATCGACGGTGGATTTCAGGACGACTGCCGTAGCCTGGATGGGCTGACCGGTGGAATCTGTCACTTTGCCATACGCCCGGCCGATCGAAGGGGGAGCCTGCCGTTGGCCGCCGCCGGGGGCGCCGGGTTTTCCGCCAGGTTGTCCGCCCGGGGCTTGCGCCTGGGCGGTTAGCATGAAGAAGGATAAAGCGAAAATGGTAGCTAATTTTCTCACAAACGTAAATTTTAACTGCAAATTTAAATTCAGGTTTCGATTCCTATTACGCCATTACTGCAAACGGAGCAAAAAACGCGGTAAACGGCGCAAATCTGTCGGCAAGCGCATTCTACCGCTGGCCGCTTATCTTTGTTCCTATGTTAGTCTACAGGAAATGCAGCCTTGTTACAATTGCCGCGTTTATTTTATTGAATCTTTGTATGAACAGGATTTATGGTCAAGCCGTTAGTCAAAGAGAAGCGGAGCAACATAAATGGTGGAAAGAGGCGATAGTGTATCAAATCTATCCGCGCAGCTTTAAGGATAACGATGGTGACGGCATCGGCGATCTCAAGGGGATCATTTCCAAATTAGATTATATTAAGAGTCTTGGAGTCACGGTGATCTGGCTCAATCCCATCTATCGGTCGCCCAACGACGATAATGGTTATGACGTAAGTGATTACAGGGATATCATGAAGGAATTCGGTACGATGGCCGATTTCGATGCGTTACTGAAGGGGCTTCATGAACGGGGAATCAAGCTGGTGATGGACCTTGTGGTGAATCACAGTAGTGATGAGCATCCCTGGTTCCAGCAGAGTCGTAGTTCGCGGAACAGTCCTTACCGGAATTATTATCACTGGTGGGATGCGGAGCGGGGCAAGCCACCGTACCGGTATAGTTTGTTTGACGTCAATCACGACGGCTGGCGGTATGATTCACTGACCAATGCTTATTATCTGCATTATTTTTCGCGGAAGCAACCCGACTTGAACTGGGAAAATCCCCAGGTGCGTTCGGCCGTGTATGACATTATGCGGTTCTGGGCGGACAAGGGGATCGATGGGTTCAGGTTAGACGCCTTTCAGTTTGTGGCGAAGGATACGACGTGGCCCGTGTGGCCGGCGGGATGGGAAAAGCATTTCATGCAATACTATGCCATGGGTCCGCATCTCCATGACTATCTGAAGGAGATGAACAGCCAGGTGCTGAGCCGTTACGATGTGATGAGTGTGGCGGAGGGAGCTGGCAATTCTTTCGCGGATGCGCATGCGCTCGTCGATGCGGACCGGAAGGAGCTGAATATGGCGTATGCATTCGATGCGGTGGATATCCCCAGGCCGGGCGGCTATAGTCTGCTGACACTAAAAGGTGTGTTCACGCGGTGGGACAGCGCCTTCAGGGACAAGGGCTGGCTGGCGATCTTTTTGGCCAATCATGATCAGGCGCGACTGGTGAGCCGGTTTGGGAATGATAGTCCGGAATTTCGTGTCGTCTCATCGAAGATGCTAAGCACCTTTGTGCTGACGATGCGGGGGACACCCTTCTATTATAACGGGGATGAGTTGGGGATGACGAATCCGGGTTTCCGGCAGATCAGCGATTATCGCGATGTAGCGGTGTTGAACGAATACAAACACCGGCAGCAGACGGGTGGCGATCTGAACGCCTACCTGGAGGAGATGTCGTTTGGGGCACGCGACAACGGCCGGACGCCGATGCAATGGGATGCCACTCCGAATGCGGGATTTTCCACGGGGACGCCGTGGATCGGTGTCAATCCTAACCATACGACGATCAATGTGGCGGCGCAGGAGAGGGATAGTTCCAGTTGTCTCAACTATTTCCGGCGGCTGGTGCGGGTGCGGAAGAATAACCCGGTACTCGTCTATGGAGCGTATAAATTACTGGACCGGGACAACAGGCAGGTTTATGCCTTTACGCGGACGTTTGGAGATCGGATCGTCTGGGTGTTGCTGAATTTTTCCGCTTTACCGGCGACGACGGCGGTGAGGGTGCCTGGCGGGGCGGTGCTATTGATCGGGAACTATGCCCGGGTGTCGGGGGCTACACTTCGGCCGTACGAGGCAAGGGTGTATGAGACGCAAATGCCCCGGTAGAATTGCGAATTTCCGCCTCTCCGGCAGGAGCATCCTATTTATTCAAAAAAGGTTTTAGCAAATCGATAGGGACGGGGAATATGGTTGTTGAATTCTTCTCCGTTGCTATTTCCCGCAAGGTTTGCAGATAGCGCAAGGTCAATGCACTGGGTTCCCCGGACAGGATCTTTGCCGCATCGGCCAGTCTCTGGGAAGCCTGGAATTCTCCCTCGGCTGCAATTATTTTACTGCGCCGCTCCCGTTCGGCTTCCGCCTGTTTGGCCATGGCCCGCTGCATTTCCTGTGGGAGATCGATCTGCTTGACCTCCACATTGGAAACTTTGATTCCCCATGGTTCGGTATTGGAGTCGATGATTTGCTGGAGTTTGTGGTTGATCTTTTCCCGCTGGGAAAGAATGTCGTCCAACTCGGATTGTCCCAATACGCTTCGCAACGTTGTTTGTGAGAGTTGCGAAGTAGCCATCAGGAAATTTTCAACCCCGATTACGGCTTTCTGGGGTTCGATAACCCGGAAATAAACGACAGCATTAACTTTGATGGACACATTGTCCTGCGTGATAACATCCTGTGTCGGAACATCCATCACTACCGTACGCAGGCTAACCTTCACCATTTTATCAATCACGGGGATCAAAAAAATAAGCCCGGGCCCTTTGATCCCATCGTTGCCGATCAAACGTCCTAACCGGAAAACCACGGCACGATCATATTCGCGAAGAATACGGATCGCATTAGCCAAAATCAGGACGGCAAAAACAATGATCACGATAGTGACGACCGAGAACTGTTCCATATTATTTAGAATTAGTGGCTTCCCTTTCAACATACAGTTTAAGATTCCTTATTCCCTTCACGAGTACCGTTTCTCCCTTGTCGATCCTTCCTGTAAGGGATTCTGCGTTCCAGATCTCCCCCTGCAGCCTGACGGAGCCTGCGGGGTCGAGAACTTCCATTGCCTCTGCCTTAGCCCCAACGATTGCTTCGATACCGGAAACCGGCTTCCGTTTTTGGGCTTTCAAGGCCATCCCGATCATAAAAAGAAAAAATGAGGCCGACACAAGGGTCGCTGAGATGATGACAGACCGGGAGACTCCCACCAGTTCCAGCGACGAATTACTCCGGAACAATAGCATCGAGCCGAGCAGGAGCGAAACGACGCCACCGATGGCCAGTAGCCCATGACTTGCAATTTTTAACTCCAGCAGAAAAAGAAGAATGCTGAAAACGATCAATGCCAATCCGGCATAGTTGACAGGCAGGACGTGCATCGAATAAAAGGCCAGCACCAGTGCAATGACCCCGACAATGCCAGGCAGGATGGCTCCCGGGCTGTATAATTCAAAAAGTACGCCATAGAAGCCAAGCATCATGACTATATAGCTGATGCTTGGATCACTGATAATATTCAATAGTTTTTCTACAAAACCCATCTCCTCCCGTGCTAACCGGGCACCCTTTGTATGCAGGGTAACCGTTCCTGCTTCAAGTTCAACCCGTCTTCCGTCAAGCTGGTTCAGGAGATCCTGTTCACTGAAGGCAACCAGATCGATGACTTTTTTTTCCAGTGCCTCCTGTTCTGTAATGGAGACGCTCTGACGAACCGCGTCTTCCGCCCATTGCATATTGCGGTTTCGTTTCTCAGCGATACTTCGGATAAATGCCGCGGCATCATTCTCCCCTTTTTTATTCATGATTGAATCGGGCTCCTGCCCCATTCCCACAGGGTGTGCCGCACCGATATTCGTACCGGGAGCCATAGCGGCGATATGGGCGGCCATGACAATAAAGACCCCTGCAGAGCCTGCATGTGCCCCGGCGGGTGAAACATAGACAACGACGGGTACCGGTGATTTCAGGATACTGCTGACAATAACCCTTGTCGACTGCAATAAACCGCCGGGAGTATTGAGTTCGATGATCACACAGGCCGCATTTTCCTGATGCGCCTTTTCTATCCCTTCGGAAATATAGTCTGCTACTACCGGATTGATGGAGCCATCAATATGTAGAGAGACGACTGTTTGCGCAGAAAGCACAAACGGCAGGAAAAGGAAATAATATAGCAAAATGCGTTTCACCTATCCTTAGTTTGTAAAATCCCACCGGCCTGCAGGGAAAGATCTACTGTAAATTACTAAATTCCTCAATTTATTTGTAGTAATTTTACTACAAACGTTTTCCATCCGTCTTATGAGGAGAAAAATCTTCATACTATTCTATTTTTTCGGAATAGGCATTGGATGTGCGGCTCAGAACGGCGGGAGCAATCTCTTCCCTGCCGGCAGCAACAAGTATGATATCAGACAATATAATAGTGAGAATGGACTGCCCCAAAACAGTGCTACCGGGCTGCTGCTGGACAACAATGATTTCCTATGGATCACTACACAAAACGGCCTGGTAAGATTCGACGGCCGGCGATTCAGAATATACGACAGGTTCAATACACCCGCCATAAAATCGAACCGGTTTTCCGTGATCGCTCAATCGTCGCAAGGAGAAGTTCTGCTGGGTTCCTCCTTTGATCCGGCAGAGATCTACAAGGTAATGCCGGATTATACCGTAACAACCGACACCGCAAGAACACGCCTTGCCCACAAGTTTCTACATATCAATTCAAAAGGGTTTTTTGACTGCACCCCTTTGTTCAGGTATTATGCAAAGGCAGGGAAAGGCATCGATAGCTCCTTTTTGACTGGTTTATGTTCATCCGAAACATTCGTGATCCTGAACGATAGCGAAGTAGTCGTTCGTGATAGCCTGAACAAATGGTATTACCTGAACAATGTGTCTGCCGAAGTCCTTGAATTGCCGGTGAGTTTTCCTAACGGGGGCACCCATGTCTTCGTTCTGCAAGGGATATTTTGCATCTGCTCCGAAAGTGGTGAATGGCTTTTTTTTAAACATGGAAGAGAGACAACCTTTAAGGTGGATAAGACATTATCCGATCTGCTGAAGAAGGCCTCTTCCGGGCCCGGGCTCAACTTTAGGATCGGCCCCGGGGGAGATCAGGTACTAATCAGGTATCAGAATGATATTTATGAAGTAGCCTGGCACCGGGGTGTGTTGACGGCCGACGTTATTTTTCAAGATCTGAATATCCTCGATAAAATAATCGCCACTTCTTTTTTGTACGATAAAAAGAACCAGCGGCTTTTTATCGCGACAGTCACAAGCGGTTTTTTTATCGTTACGAAAAAATTATTTAAGGCGCTCACCTTCAAGTCCCCCGACCCTCTTGATAATGCTTTCAAAGCCTTCCTTTTACTTCCCAACAAAAAGATACTTACCCAGAATGGAATATTGGACAAAAGCGATTGGAACGATGATCACTTATTCAAAGCGAATGTAAGGCCCGATGGAAATTGTTTCTATAAGGCGAAAAATAAAACCATCTGGGTGTCCAAAGACAAGCGATTGCATATTTATGACAGTACTTTTTCAAGGGAATTAACCGTCGATAGCCTTTTGCTGGACTCCTATATAACCTGTATCATTCAAGATAGCAGGCAGACCATCTGGATCAGCACACTTACTTCCCTGCTGAAGATGGAGGGCGGAAAACTGCAATATGTCTTTAAACGTCATCCACAGTTCGTCACTCACAATATTGAATCGATAGCCGAGGTCTCGCCGACGGAATTGTGGATTGGCTCCCGGGATGGAATTTACGCTTATGATGCAGCTAAGAATAGTGTCCGGGAGAACCCTGTTCTGGCTCAAGTATATGCCCGAAATATTTATCGGGCAAAGGACAATAGCATCTGGGTGGCTACCTATGGAAATGGATATTATAAGTATCAAGAGGGGCGGTTCATCGCGCTTCCTGTGGACCCGCAAAATTACCTGTCTACCCCTCATGCTTTTTTGGAAGATGATCTTGGATTTTTTTGGATCACCACCAATCATGGAATATTCAGGATCAGGAAAAAGGATCTGGACGGCTTTACAACAGGCAGAGAGGATAGCCTTTATTATTATTATATCGATAAGTCATCCGGGTTTAATACCAATGAGTTTAACGGCGGGTGTAATCCTGCGTCGCAGACGGACGATGACGGAAACTTTTATTTCCCGTCGCTTGATGGGATCGTATATTTCAATCCCGACAGCCTGCATCCGGAGATGCCCGACAAGGCAATTTTCGTGGATGATCTCTTCGTTGATTCGCTGAGGCTCGATCCCAGGATGGCTCAAAGGATTAAACCGGATTTCCACCAGATTATTGTAGACATTACGACTCCATTTTTTGGGCTGGAAGAAAATTTGAAAATGGAGTATACGCTCGGCCCGGGGGAAAAATGGCATCCTGTAAACAGGGACGGCAGGATTACGATCAACAGATTGCCTCATGGAAAGTATACCCTTACAATCAGAAAGCATAATGGCGTTGCGGAATACCGGTTCACGTACCTGGCTATCTCTTTCGAGATACAGCCCCATTGGTACAACACCTGGCTATATTATACCTTGTTGGCGTTGACTGCAGGCAGCCTGCTGTTGCTTCTATTCAGGCTAAGGATCAGGATCCTCCGACAGCAGAATTTACGGCTGCAGATCAAAGTAGATGAAAGAACTTCCGAGCTAGAGCAAAGTACAATAATAAAAGGGCGGCTTCTTTCTGTGATCATGCATGACATGCGTTCGCCTATGTTCTCCCAGGCGCTTCTCATCGACGAATTGCATTCGGGTCTTCATAAGCTCAGCGAGCCGGAATTAAATAAACTATTCTTTTTGTTAAAGGATTCCAACAACAGGATATGCCAGTTCAGCACTGATTTTCTTACCTGGTACGATGCGCAAAAGGAGGGATTTTCGATGAAGTGTGAGGATAT
>JAICXX010000276.1 GCA_025934485.1 Chitinophagaceae bacterium | reverse complement strand
AGCGGGTCAAGAGCGACGGGAACAAAGAAGCATGGAAAAAGATCGAATTCATGATCGGCCGGATCCAGAGCCGGATCGAGTACTCGACAGTCGAGTCGATCCTCCGGCAGGGGTTACACTCCTATCTCAACGGGGTGAAAGAAGAGCTTTACGAGGTCGGCATCGCCCTCAATCAACATTATTTTGCGTACTCTTAAGTTCGCCTATCTTTATGTATTATGCCCCGATTTAACATACATCACGTCACAAAGTACACCTATGAGGGTCCCGTGAGGGACAGCGCCAACCAGATCATCCTTTTTCCCGTGAAAGACGCGTGCCAGGAAGTCCTCCGGCAGGAGCTGAACATCACCGGCGAACCACCCGTGGATACCTACATGGACTATTACGGAAACGAGATCGGCTCATTCAGTCATGCCGAGCCGCATACGGTGCTCGTGATCGATTCGCAGGTAGAAGTTGTCACGAAACCACGGCCGCCAATCGATGACTCGGCGCCCGCGGATACACAATGGGCCTTGCTCGAGCAGATTCGCTGGCAGGTGCCGTATATCGATTTCCTGAAACAGGAGCGATTCGAATCGCTCGCGGAAGTCGTCGAGTCCGTAGGTACCGTCAATGCCCGGGGCGGGACGCCGTTGCAAGCGGCAATGGAGCTGCGGAACTATGTCTACGAGAACTTCAAATATATCAAGGGGGTGACCAGCGTCGAGTCGACCGTCGATGAGGTCTGGCGATTGAGGGCGGGCGTCTGCCAGGATTTTGCGCATATGCTAATGGTCTTTTTGCGCCAGATACAAATACCGGCACGTTACGTCAGCGGGTATATCTGTCCGAACAAAAACGGAATGCGCGGTGAGGGCGCAACACACGCGTGGATCGAGGCATATATCCCTTTCAATGGCTGGGTGGGTCTCGACCCTACCAATAACTGTATCGCCGACGATCTGCATGTTCGCCTTGCGATGGGGCGGAGCTTCTCCGATGTCTCGCCAGTGAAAGGAATGTACAAGGGCACCGCGGGACAGCACCTGGAGGTGGGCGTTTCGGTCTCCTATGAAAACGGTCGCTTAGCGGAGGAAGAGGCCATGACGGTTCTTTCTCCACAGCCTTCCGCAGACGGAGATACGTCAAATTCTTATCGCCGGTATATGGAAATGATGCAGCAACAGCAGCAACAACAGCAGTGATGCCGGCATCACCGGCCGGGCGTTTTTAACTGTTCAGCATCAGAGGCATCACCAGCATCAGCACTTCTTCGTTGTCGTCTTCTTCCAGCGGCTTGATGATGCCGGCCTTGGTAGGCGTGGAAAGCTCCATGCGGACTTCATCGCTATCGGCGGAAGCCAGCATCTCGATGAGGAAGCGGGCATTGAATGCGATCGCCAGGTCTTCACCATCGTATTGGCACTTCATCCTTTCGTTACCTTCGAACGAGAAGTCTACGTCCTGGGCGGTCAATTGCAACTCGCTGCCCTGGATGTTGAGGACGACCTGGTTGGTACTCTTATTACTGAAGATGCTGACGCGGCGGAGTGCAGACTGAAAATCGTTGCGACCGACGACCAATTTATAAGGATTGTCGGCGGGGATCACCACTTTATAATCGGGGAAGCGGGCGTCGATCAACCGGCAGCTCATCTGGGTGGTGCCGTGGCTAACGAAGAGGTGGTTGCTGTTGTAGCTGATGGTGATCTCGTCTTCGTTCATGGGGAGCGCCGATTTCAGCAGGTTCAACGGCTTTTTGGGAACGATGAGCGAATCACTTTTGGGACAGGAAACATCCTTGCGTTTGAACCGGACGAGGCGATGTGCATCGGTGGCGACAAACTGCAGGCCTTTCTTGTCCATTTCAAAGTATACGCCCGTCATCGCCGGACGAAGATCATCGTTGCTCACGGCGAACAGGGTCTTGTTGATCGCGGTGACGAGGGCCGAAGAGGTCATCTTGAAGGAGGTCGTCTCGTCGCTGGCGGGTTCTTTGGGGAAGTTATCGGGATTTTCGCCCATGACCTTATACTTTCCGTTGTCGCTGGTGAGTTCGACGGCGAAATGTTTGTCGATGTTGAAGGTCAGGGGTTGATCCGGAATATTTTTCAGGGAGTCGATGAGGATCTTGGCGGGGATGCACACCTTGCCGGTATCTTTGGCTTCGATGTCGAGGTGCACTTTCATGACGGTTTCCAAATCGGTGGCAACGACAGTTAGTTTGTTCTTTTCCACTTCGAACAAAAAGTCCTCCAGGATTGGCAATACGGTATTCGCATTGATCACACCGCTAATCTGTTGCAATTGCTTCAATAATGCCGAGGAGGAAACGATAAACTTCATGGAATGTATACTTTGTGGCGAAACTAACGATTTTTCGGTAATAGCCAATAGCTTATGAGACGAGGCTTACGGCGGCGGACCAATTGTGCATTTCGTGTGATTAACCGGTCCCAATGTGGTAAATTCGCGGCTACCAATCGATTATGTGGAAAAAACAGGCGTTGTCGCCGGAACAGGCGCTGCAAAAAGCCCGGCATTACTGCAGTTACCAGGAGCGCTGTCATAGCGAAGCGCAGGAAAAGTTGTATTCTTTCGGCTTACGGAAGCCGCAGGTGGAGGCGGCATTGGCCACCCTCATCGAGGAGGGCTATCTCAACGAGGAGCGGTTTGCCATTCAATATGCCGGCGGACATTTCCGGTTAAAACAATGGGGAAAAGTGCGCATCCGGTACCAGCTCAAACAAAAACACGTTTCGGACTATTGCATAAAAAAAGCACTGGCGGCCATTGACGAGGAAGAATATGGCCGGACGCTGGCCCGGCTGGCGGAACAGAAATGGGAAAAATTGAGCGGCGCGGCGGATTTCGCAGTCCGCCGCCGGCAGCTGCAGGAATACCTCCTGCAAAGGGGGTATGAGGCGGATCGCATCGCTGCGGTCCTTCCGACGAAATAGCCTACATTGCATTATGCCCTCACTTACGATCACCACGATCCAAACCAACCTGAAATGGGAAGACAAGACGGCAAATCTCGAGCATTTTGAAGCCAGGATCGAATCCCTGAAAGAACCTACGGAGCTCGTGATCCTGCCCGAGATGTTCAGCACAGGTTTCAGCATGCAGCCGGAGCGGCTGGCCGAGACGATGGAAGGCCCCACCCTGCGCTGGATGGCAGCTATCGCCGCGCGGAAAAGGATCATTCTCACCGGCAGCGTCATCATCGAAGAGAATAAGCATTATTATAACCGACTGATCTGGATGCTCCCAAACGGACAATTTGGATATTATGACAAACGGCACCGGTTTGCCTATGCCGGCGAGGACGGGCAGTATACGGCGGGCACGAAACGGCTGGTGGCGTCCGTAAAGGGCTGGCGGGTGCTTTTGCTGGTTTGTTATGACCTGCGGTTTCCGGTGTGGAGCCGGCAGACCCCGCAGGCAGCCGCGGCCGATCCGGCAGGAGAAACACGACCCGGCGACCCCTCCGGGGGAACGAGACCCGCTGGTGTCGAGGCCCCCGATCTCGAATACGACCTGCTGCTATATGTGGCTAACTGGCCGGAGCGGCGGTCGCATGCCTGGAAGACATTGCTGCAGGCGAGGGCCATCGAAAACCAATGCTATGTTGCCGGGGTCAACCGGATCGGCAACGATGGCCATGACATTTATCACAGCGGCGATTCCATGATCATCGACCCATTGGGTGAGACCCTGTATCATGGCGGCGACCGGGACGAGACATTTACGCGTACCCTCCAAAAAGACGATCTCACGAAAGTGAGACACCGGTTTCCTTTTTGGCGGGATGCAGATCATTTTTCTATAGAATCTTAGCAAAACTATGTCACAGGCAGCATTCATCACACGAGAGATCTTTACGGGTCACGAGATCCAGACCGGCAAGGCCGTATTGGTAAAAGAGGGAACCATTGTAGACATCGTTCCGGTAAAAGCGGTACCGGCGGGTTACCGGGTGCGGGAGCTGCCCGGATATATGCTGGCTCCGGCCTTCCTGGATCTGCAGATCTATGGCGGCAACGGGCAGCTATTTTCGTCCGAGCTGACCACGGGGGCGCTCGAAGCCGTTTACGAATATTGTCTTGCCGGCGGCTGCACACAATTTATGATCACGCTGGCCACCAACTCGATCGAGAAATTCGTTCGCGGGCTGGAGGTGGCGCGGGAATACCGCAACAACGGCGGTAAAGGCCTGCTGGGTGTGCATCTCGAAGGGCCGTATATCAACCCCATCAAGAAAGGCGCGCACCTCGAGAAATTCATCAAGAAGCCTACGATCGGCGAGATCGAACATCTCCTGCATAAAGGAAAGGATATCTTCAAGATGATGACGCTGGCGCCCGAACAATGCGACCACGCATGCATCGAGCTGCTGATGAGGAATGGCATCGTCGTTTCCGCCGGCCATAGTAACGCCACGTATGAGCAGGCCATTGATGGATTTTACCTTGGGATACCCGCCGCGACTCATTTGTTCAATGCGATGTCACCCTTACAGGGACGTCAACCGGGAGTCGTAGGCGCGGTGTATGATCATAATGACGTCCGATGCAGCATCGTTTGTGACGGCGTGCATGTCGATTTCGCCTCGGTACGGATCAGCAAGAAGATCATGCAGGACCGGCTGTTCTTTATTACAGACGCTGTATCCGAAGTCGCCTATGGCGAGTATGTGCATGTCTTCAAGGGCGACCGGTATACGCTGCCCGACGGCACGCTTAGCGGTTCCGCGTTGACGATGCTGCAAGCAGTACGCAACGGAGTCGAGAAGGCGGGCTTCCCCTTGCCCGAGGCGCTGCGGATGGCCTCCCTGTATCCCGCGACCGTGATCGGTCAGCAGGCCCGTTGGGGTGTGATCCAGCCAGGGGCTAATGCTGATCTTGTGGTGTTGGACGAACAGCTGAATCTGTTGCAGGTGATTGTCGAAGGGGAGGGCTGATCAGCTCCTTTGCCCGGGCCATTTTGAAATCGACACCTTTACTTATGGCTTCCACACTGGGCAGGGCGGGAACATCCGGCAAAACGCCCCGGCCGTCTTTTACCCGGTTGCGGTCGATCACCAGCCGGAACCGCGGCAGGCGGAAACGGATCTTTGTTTCCGGCAGCGTCACATCGGGAATCATCCAGGCCGTATTCCCATAATAAGCACCCCCCGTCTCCTCTCCCACCAGGGTAATATTCGACTGACCTTTGAGGGCGCCCGCGAACAGGCAGGTTGCTGAAAAGGAATTGCCGCCTATGAGGATATAGACATGTCCGTCGAAATGGTCCCGCGTGAAAGGCTCGAAATAGTGCCGCTCGAAATGACCGAAATGGTAGAACCCATCCTTGTGTTTTCGGGTGGCGAACCACGTGAGCAGGCTATAGATCCGGCCCTTGTTGATATAGCGGTCATAACGGCTGCTGCGACGGATGGTATACAGCGAATCCGCAAGCTTGAATTTTTTGTCGATCAGGTAACGGGTCAGCAGCGTGGAGAGCGAGGCGTCGCCGCCACCATTGGAGCGGACATCGATCACGAGGTCTTTTATGTGCTTATCCTTGAGCTCATGAAAGGTATGCCGGAAAAATCCCCGCAAGTGATAGCCGTACTCGAAAGTGTTGAGCGTCATAAAAGCCGTGGCGGTAGCCGAGTCCATGTGCAGGTCGCGGTTGAAAAGCAGCTCGGCCCGTCGCCGGCTCCGTTTACTGCGATGCCGCACCCGTTGCGCAGGACCCGGCCCTCGCTGGCCGGTTCCCGGTTGCAGCACCTTCCCGAGACTCTTATGCACGGTGTCGGCCCTTGGATTATACAATGGGACAAACGTCTCATGTACCCCGCCCGCCGTGTCGGCATAACGGATATCGAACGAATCGGTGTATCCATAGAGCGCCGCATACCAGCTGCTGAAATGCAAGCCCGTGCTCAGATACTGATATTTTCCAATGGGACTGTATCCATCGGTGACGATATAAGGAAAGAGCGTGTCGGTGAATTGGCGCGCCGTCCTGCCATTGATCGACAAGATCTGGGTACCCCGGCGCAGCACCGTATCATGGCGGTTGAGGTTTAGGATGACGACCATGGTATCGGGCCAGAATTTCAGGATCAACGGAAATTGTGCAAGCCGGGCCGTATCCAGGTAGTGCGCGTAGGCTTTGGAGTAACGAATAGAGGTGTGACCACAGTCTATCTGGGCTACGACGTGGCTAAGGACGGTCCGGAATTGCGGTTCCGTCATGGAGTCGGTGATCGCTGCATAACCCCGATCGAAATACCGGTCCATGCTGTCTTTGGGCGTATACCAATACAGGCTGGGATGCCAGGTCTCGAGCACATGCCGGAAGATGCGGTAATCCTTTTGCAGTTTTGCGACGGGATACTTGCGATCCGGGCGGAAATTCTTTTCCGTCGAACAGGCGGTAAGAAGCAAGCAAAGACTATATAGTAGAATTCGGATCCGGTTCATGCATTAAGCTCATTTGGAGGCGAAGGCGTTCCATCCTTGCGCAGTAATATCGAACGT
>JAICXX010000367.1 GCA_025934485.1 Chitinophagaceae bacterium | reverse complement strand
CCATGGCGGAACGCGGCCCGTGCCGGCACAAGTAATAAAAAAGGGGTCGCGCAAATTGCACGGCCCCTTTCCCTTTTTCCCCTAAACTAGTTATGACCCGGTGGTCTTTTGCAATGCTTGCACCGTATCCAGGTGCGCCTGTAACAGGGGCAATAGCTTTAGTGCCAATGCCCTGACATCGGAGTCGTTGGCGTCATGCACGGCTTTTTTATACTCGTCGATATCATCCTTGTGATCTTTTATCATCAGGTCGATATAGGCCTTGTCGAACGACTTGCCGCTCTTCTTCTGCAGATCGTCGTCTTCCTTTTTTTGCTTGTTGGAGATAGTATCCGGAAGAATAATATGTTTGGTGACCGCAAGCCCGCGAAACTCTCTTTCCCCCTCGCCATGCTGGTCGATCATCATCTGGCCGAAATGTTTCACCGCGGGGCTGGAGGAATGCGTTTGCGCCAGCTGGCCCAGGATCACTTCCAGCTGATTCCCCGCCGTAGCCTTCACCATAAAATCGGCGTCCTGCCTGGAAGGTATGCCTGCACCCGAATCCGTTATCGACTCCTTATTCGCTAAACTATCCGACCGGTGATCATTGGCCTTCACCGCGGTTTTAACATTATCCGGATTGTTATGGCATGCCGCCAGCAGGATACCCGCCACCAGCATCCCCATTAGCTTCTTCATGGTCCCTCTTTTCAACTACCGCCTCAAAAGCTATGCCCCCGATCCTTTCAGCAACTTCCTGATCTGCGGCTCGATCGCCCCGGGCTTCGTGATCGGTGCGAAACGTTTCACCGGCTTGCCATTCCTGTCGATGAGGAATTTGGTGAAATTCCACTTGATCCGGCGGCCGAACAAACCACCCAGCTTGCCTTTGAGATACCGGAACACCGGATGCGTCCCCGGTCCGTTGACCTCGATCTTTTCAAACAAAGGAAATGTCACGCCATGATCGAGCTTACACGTCTCCTCCATCACTTCATTGGCGAGCGGCTCCTGGCTCCCGAATTGATTACACGGAAAACCCAGGATCACCAACCCCTGGTCTTTATAGGTGGTATATAACTTCTGCAATCCTTCGAACTGCGGGGTCAAACCACATTGGGTAGCCGTGTTGACGACCAATACGATCTTACCCCGATAATCGGCCATCGACACTGGTCGCCCCTGGGGCGTGTTCGCGGAAAGGGCATAAAAATCACTCGCCATGAGTAGTAAAGTATAGTCTAAAGGTATAGTCTAAAAACAACAAAGCCCCGGATATTCACCGAAGCTTCATCATGTAAAAATTGGCATGCAATCGCTAGACATTTGCAGACCAGATGGTTCTGCTGATTTAAAGATAGGGGTTTTTACAACATTTTAACAACAGGGAGCAGATTTTTTTACTTTTTCCGGCCATGTCTTAACGGCTTTCTCGCCGGAACCGTCTTGGGTTGAGCCGCAGCGGATGTATCGACCGATAGTTTCATTTCCATCCCGGCGCCGGGCGGCTGCAGCGGCTGGGTGCGCTGGATCCACTCATTGGCCAACACATAGGCCGCCCCGACTAGCATGAGGCCCACTATTCCACCGATCATCCATCGGATCAAGGTTTTATAGTTCCCCTCCCGATCGGTTTCCGGGAAAAAGGAGATCCGCCGGACGATCGGTTTGGGCTGGGTCTCCACGGCGACCGCGACCTTTAAAAGCCCCGCTTCAGTAACCTTTTTTAGCCCGGTGCACTCTGCCGAAACCCGCTCGCTCACGGGCCCCAGATCGGGTGGCTCGATCCTGATCTCTTTTTGTTCAAAAGCATGTACCCGCGTCTCCAGAGTGCCGATCTTTCCGGCGAAATTCTCCAGCTTCTCCCCTATTTCTTTTAGCGACCTGTTCGCCTTTTGCATTTCTTCCAGCGTCTCATTGAGCACTGTCAACAACATTTTTTGACTCACTATTTCCTCACTGACTTTTTCTTCATTCGCTATTTCTTTACTCATAACTACAAGTTTTTCCTTTTACATGCGCATGCGAAGTCCCCGCCGCTGAACCTGTCGCGGCTCGTCGTCGTCCGGCAGGTCTGGTTTTCGCGTCATCTCCAGCTTTCTGGCCCGTTCCTGTTCCAGGCGCTGCTCCTGGACCTGCCGCTCGGCAAGATTTTGGGCCAGCTCAGCCTCGATCTTCTTCCAGGGGTAGCCGGCGTCCCAACCGGTGAAGAATACGCCGTCGCGGTCTTTAAAGGAGATGCCGCGCTCTGTTGTAAATACCTTGTACCCCCGCCCGTTCATTTCGTCTTTAAAGGATGCCAGGTCCTGGGACTGCTTCAGCGTTTGCGAGATCTCCTCTTTGAGATGAAGTACCCGGTGATCCTCGCTGGGTTCGAAACGATCTCCGGGCGACCGGAAACGGCGCATACCTTTCGTTTGGGTCAACTGATACTTGATCTCGGCATCCCGGCAAAAACGATTGACCTGTTTGAGGATGTGATTCTTTTCATCCATCAAGTGCTTATCCGGCCCGATGCGATTGACGACCAGATGAACATGCGGGTTCAGCGTATCCTTGTGCAGGATCACCACGTACTGGTGCCGCTCAAAATCCAACGCTTTCGCGCAGTCCTTTGCAATATCCACGAACCGGCTTTTCGGGAT
>JAICXX010000019.1 GCA_025934485.1 Chitinophagaceae bacterium | reverse complement strand
GCGGGTGTCACCTGTTTCTGTGAGCATCACCGGCGCGCGGCGGAAGCCAGGGGGATCGATTTTCAGCGCGCGAAAGAAGGATATGTCGAGCTCAACAAATTCGTACAACAAGCTTTGCGCGACCAGCGGCCTTCGGATGGGTATTATGTCGCTTTCGAACGCCTGATGCTGCGGTATCCCGGGATCATGGCGTACAACCAGCTTTTCGACGTAGGTAAGCATCAGATCTTAAAAGACGTCTATACCGCCGTCAAGGGCATTCGCGGCGAGCTGCAGGTAGGGTTTCACATCGAGCATACCAATTCATTCAATCCTCTGTACAGAGCCAGCCGGGACTATGCCGGGCTCGCGGAGCTTGCCGATTTTCTCAAAGTGGTCGAGTATAACAATTGCGGTGGTGAGCGGTATGTGAATTTTATCCATAACATCTGTCAGACCGTCTTTCGGGACGTCCCGTCGGGCGAACTGATGCAAATGAATAATCACTTGCTGAACTATGCGCATGAGGCGCCGATCGAAACGCTCGCGGCCGCGGGTCTTTCCCCGGACTATGTGTTGCGGGAGACGCAGCGCGCCGTGGCGGGGGTGGGAGGGAAGTGCCGCATTTTGCCGGGCATCGACGTCAATATCCCCACCGGAGAGAAGAGCAGGAAGGCCTCGCCGGAGGATACCTATGCGGCGACGCTAAGCGCCTTTAAAGGCGGCGCCGATGGCGTGATCCTCTCCCGCAAATATTCGGAGATGCGACTCGACAACCTGGCCGCCGCGGGCCGGGCTGTGCGGGAGGGACGCTTATCCTAAAATAAAAACCGCTGCCGGTCGATCTGGGGTAGGGCTTTTCAGAAAAATTCGATGGTGTATTACTGCGTGGACAGGATAGGTGAAAAAATCAGCCGTTGGCTTTCATACAGGCCGGCATGGACCAATAGGTAGGGTGTCCAATTCGGAAGCGCCCATTTGTTATAGGGGTATTACATCACTAAAAACTTTTAACAATGGGAGCACTGAATGTGTACAATTTCATCAGCCTGAATGGCTTTTATAAGGATGCCGCGGATGGCATCGCGTGGGGCCGGCATGATGGGGAAGAGGAAAAGGCGTTTTCGGGTAAGAACGCGCAAAGCGGATCGACCTTACTCTTTGGCCGGAAGACCTATGAGATGATGTATCGTTTTTGGCCGACGCCGGCGGGACATGCCACCCAGGCAGAGACGGCCACCGGCATGTCGGCGGCGGAGAAGATCGTTTTTTCACGGTCGTTGGAGCGGGCCGACTGGCATAATACGCGTGTTGTGCACGGAGACATTGCCGTGGAGGTTGCGCGACTGAAGGAAGCCGGCAAATACCTTACGATCCTGGGCAGCGGGAGCATCGTGGCGCAGTTGGCCGCGGCGCGGTTGGTCGACACCTTTATGATCATGGTGAATCCTATTGCCCTGAGCGGCGGCACGCCGATCTTCACGGGCATTCCCGCGAATCTCGAGCTGGAGCTCACCGATCACCGGATCTTCAAATCGGGCAGGGTGCTGCTGACCTACCGGCCCGTTTACTGAGGCTTGCGGGCAATGGCGAGATAGCTGCCGAAGACGGACAGAATGGGGAAATTTTCGGGCAAATAATTCGACATTTTCCCACTGCCTTTGATCCGGATCTTTTCGAACCCGGCGTTTTGCAGGCGCTGTCTGAGCTCGATGGGGCGAAGGATATTGATATGCGACGGGTCTTTCAGTACTTTATCGCGGCCCAGACGGACAAGGATAGCGCGGGGATTGGGCGTGGTGAGGAGGAGCCGGCCTCCGGGTTTGAGGACGCGTTTTAATTCTTTCAGGACGCCCGGGACATCGGCGGGGTCGATGTGCTCGATCACCTCCCCGGCGACGATGTTTTCGTAGGTATTGTCCGGGGCGTCGATGTCGTCGGCGGAGCTGAGGATCAAGCGATCATAGACGTCCTTGGGGATCATGTCGAGCCGGTCCCCCACTACGTCGAGGCCCGTGATCCGCAGCTTTGGGTTGGCTGTTTTCAGGACCTGACCGCCACGCCCGGTGTTGCAACCGATGTCGAGGACCTGTACATCGCGATTGTCGAAATGTCTGTAGAACTGACTGTAGCGTTTGCTGGTGAAGGTATCGACCTCGGAGACAACCTGGCGTTTGTTGATGTCGGCGTACTGGGAGATTTCCATGGAGACTTGCGTTGGTTTTTGTGGTAAAATGCGAAAATGATGCCAGCACCATCGGCATGACGACGTATATTTGCGGATGCGCGATTGGATTAATCGGTGGAACAAAAAGATCTTCAGGGGCTATCACAACGGGGTGCATTTTCTCCAGACCCGCGTTTCCAGGGTTCAATATATTTTGATCACGGCCACTCTCACCGGTTTTGTCTCGGGCATGATGGCGGTACTGTTGAAACGCAGCGTTCAGCAGGTCGAGAAGTTTGTCCAGCATTTCAGCGGCAAGGAATGGCTCTTTTTACTCTGCCCGGCAGCGGGGTTGCTGCTGACGACCTGGATCATTCAGCGTTTTTTCCGCGGGCATATCGAGAAGGGCATCGCCATGGTGTTGAAGTCCATTGCGGGTAAATCGTCCTTTATTCCCTCGCGGAACAATTATATCCATTTTATCACCAGCGCGCTGACGGTAGGGTTCGGCGGATCGGCGGGGCTGGAATCACCTATCGTCGCCACGGGTTCGTCGCTGGGTTCCACGATGGGCAGGCTGGGGCTGTTGAGCTATTCGGAGCGCACGCTGATGATCGCCTGCGGGGCGGCGGCCGGCATCTCGGCGGTCTACGATGCGCCTATCGCCGGTGTGATGTTCGCGGTAGAGGTCCTGCTGGCCGAAACGGTGGTGAGCTATTTCGTCCCGTTGATCATTGCGGCCGTAATGGGTGTGCTCTGTTCCAAGATCTATTTGGGAGAGTCGAGCGTGCTTAACTTTGTACTCAAGCAGGATTTCAATTATAAATTTGTCCCATTCTATGTCCTCATGGGCGTAGGGGCGGGATTTCTTTCCTTGTATTATGCCAAGGCTTTTCGGGGAACAGACAAAAAGTTGCATCACTGGAAGGTCAATCCTTATATGAAGGCGTTGAGCGGTGGATTGATGCTGGCCGCCTTTTTTCTTATTTTCGCCCCTTTGTATGGGGAGGGGTATGAGAGCGTGAAGATGCTTGCCGACGACACGCCTGCCCGCATCCTTCCCAGTGCGTCCTGGTTCCACTATATTCCCCAGAACGTTCTTCTGCTGGTCTTTACCGGCTGCATCTTGTTTTTAAAACCGTTGACGGCGGCCATCACCATAGGCTCGGGGGGCAATGGCGGGAATTTTGCGCCCAGCGTTTTCGTCGGCGCTTATTGGGGGTTCTTTTTTTCCCGTTTGGGGAATGCCACCGGCTGGCTTCACCTGCCGGAGGGAAATTTTACGCTTGTGGGCATGGCGGGGTTGCTGAGTGGGGTGATGTATTGTCCCCTGACGGCGATCTTTCTGATCGCGGAGATCACGAATGGATATGGGTTGATCGTCCCGCTGATGATCGTGTCCAGCATCGCTTATTTTATCGCGCGGACCTTCGAGCCCTTTTATATGGAAACGAAGCAACTGGCGCTGGCGGGCGAGATATTCACCCACCGGCGGGAACGGAACATCCTTTCGGCTCTGAGCCTTGCGTCCATCACCGAACACGATCAGGATGTATTCCATCCGGAAGATGCATTCAGGGACCTGATCCAGCATGTAGCTAAGGGCGACAAGCAGGTCTTCGCCGTAGTGGATGCGGACAGGCGGCTGCTCGGCGTGATCAACATGAACGACATCCGCGGGATGTTATTCCAGCCGGAGCGTTATGATGAAACAACCTTACAGGACATCTTTCATCAACCCGCAGCCATGTTACCCGACGACACGCCCGTGACGAAGGTGATGGAGGAATTCGACCGGACGAAGGTTGCCTTCCTGCCGGTGATAGATGAGGAGCGGAGGTTTGTGGGTTTTGTGTCCAGGGCGCGGCTTTTTGAGAAATACCGCGGACAAGTCGCGCAGCTTAGGGATATTTATGAAGATCAATAAGCTTACTGAACCTGATTGATGACGTCTTTGAGGTCCTCGAGAAATACCTCCAGATCCAGCTGTTTTAGCGGCGTCACCGTGGTGTTGTCCCGCCATTTGAGCTGGATATATAGCTGCCACTGGCGTTTATTATCTATATAACAGCCGGCTTCGAATCCGCTGCGGCTTCTAAAACAATAGACTTCGTCACCGGTGCCGGGTTTGGTGCTGACCACTTTAGCCAAGATCTGGTTCATGGCCGCCAGGAGTGCGGGTAGCTCATCGGCATCCACCACGGCCACATGCCCTGCAACGTCTGAAAAACGCAGCCCCGTCTGTGTTTTGCCGGTGATCATATCGGTGGCGCGAAGGATCTGAACCGTATTGCCTACTATGTGCCCATGGTAGATCAGCTCCGTATGGATCAGGCCATGCGCCGAGTCGGCGAAACGCAGGGTACGGCTTTGTCTTACAGTGTCGGCGCGATCCTGGGCGATGGCGCAAAGGGTGATGGGGATAAGGAGGGCGGTAAATATGATCTTTTTCATCTGGCTAAGATAATAAAAAAGGCCGCTTCCGGTGGGAGGCGGCCTTTGGGGCGGCGGTGGCTTTGCGAGGGGGCGGCCCGGCGGCGAACGAGGATCAGGCTCAGAGCCCGCGGTCTCCCGCGGCGATGGCGGTCGTTTCTTCGCTGGCAAAGCGTCTTTCGACCAGGCCGGTGTCATTGAACTGGTAGACGACGACGCCATAGCTCCGGAACCATTGACCTCCTGCGTCGTGCCATTCCGTTTCGAACCGAACGGCCATGCGGGTTTTTAGGGCGCCCCAGAGATCGAGCTTGACGGTATGATCGAGCTGTTTGTCGAATTTTTCCCGGACGAATTGTTTTAGCGCCTCTTTGCTTGTAAGGACGGTGAGCCCGTCGCGCATTTCAAAAGTATCGGCATAGCCTTCCGCGAGCCGTTCGGGATCGTGAGAATTCCAGGCGGCGGCTTCGGCGATGAGTCGTTCTGCGGCGGTGTCCATGTCCCAGGGGGGCGTGAGGAACTTTGTTGTTGTTGACATTTGCTTTTTTTTAAAAGGCAAAATTCCGAATCGATACCTTTGCGGAACATGGACAGAAAAACCTTTCCCATGGATAATTCCATTCGTTTCGATCCTCTGGTGCTTCGGGACCCACACACTGGCGGTCTTTCGCTGGAGATTGCCGGTTTCGACAGCGCCGAGGCATTTGCGGAGCCGCGCCAGCAGCCTTATTTTTCTATCCTTTTGGTTGGCCGGGGGCAGGGGAGGGCCACGCGGGACGGGGCGGAATTTTTGTTTAGCGCTCCCTGTGCCTTGTGTTTTTCTATCTATCAGCCCTATTCGCTTGTGGTGGATGGTGTCTTCGAGACGGTGCTCCTGAACTTTCATCCCGGCTTTTTCTGTCTGTTCGAGCACCGGCACGAGGTGTCCTGTAATGGAGTTCTGTTCAATAATCTCTACGACACGCCGGTGGTAAACCTTTCTCCCGATGAATATCAGACGCTTTTGACGATCGCTTCGCAGATCACGGATGAGCTCGGGCGGCAGGGGCAGCCGGACAGGGATGTCCTCCTATCCTTTTTAAAAGTGTTTCTGATCAATGCGTCGCGGATCAAAATGGAGCAGCAGGCCGAGACCTCGCAGAAGGCGGCACCGATCCTGGGCGATCTGACCAGTGCCATCGAAACGCATTACAAGACGCTCCATCAGGCCGGAAACTACGAGAAGCTGCTGCATGTCTCCACGGCCGTTCTCAACAAGGCCAGCAAGCAATATTTTCGCAAGACGCTCACGGAGCTGATCGCGGAACGGCTGATCATCGAGGCGAAGCGGCAGCTTTATCTGACGACGAAACCTGTGAAGGAAATAGCGTTCGAGCTGGGTTATAACGATGAATTCTATTTCAGCCGGTTTTTTAAAAAGAATGCCGGCGTTTCTCCGCAGGTATTCCGGGAGAAGGCGGCGTATCACCGGTTTGTAGCTTAAGCTTAAGGATGCCTTATTTGACCTCCAACACCACGACCCGGTCCGGATCGTCGGCGGTAGGCGACTGGGCGGGGATCTCTGCGACGTCGTCGTGCAAGGTGACGGTGACGGGGGATCTGTCTTTCAGCATGTAAGCTTTTTTGATGGTTGCGTAGGGGAACTGCTCGAGACGGATGGTGCCGGCATTTTGCTTTAAGACGTGGACGTATAGTTTTTCACCTCCTGCGCCTTGCTTGTCGCCATCGTCGCCTTCGCCGAGCGTGAGACAACCCCATTTCTGTGGCCGGAGATAACCGCCTTTGGTATGGTAGATGGCGGGGCCGTAGGTCTCGAGCCAGTGACCCATCCAGTGGAGACGCTCGATGAATTCCGGCTGGATCTCGCCGTTAGGCATGGGCCCGATGTTGAGCAGGAGGTTGCCGCCATTGCCGGCCGATTTGACGAGCAGGCCGACAAGCTGTGCCGGCGTTTTGTAGGTCGTGTCGGTGATGTTAAAGCCCCAGGAGTTGTTGATGGTGGCGCAGGTTTCCAGCGGCAGGGCCGAGATCTTCTGGAAGCTCAACCCGCTGGTGTTCTCGCCGGGGACATCCTGCTCGAACATCTGGAAATCCTCACCGGGGAGCGGGGTCATATGATGGTTATTGCCGATGAGACATTGCGGCTGAAGTTTATGGATCAGGTCGTAGATCTCACGGATATGCCAGTCCACGCGGACGTCGTTGTCTTTGCGGTCTTTACTTTCTTCCGCCATTTGGTCCCAATAACCGTCAAACCAGATACCGGCGATGGAGCCGTAGTTGGTGAGCAGCTCGGTAAGCTGGTTTTTCATGAATTGGATATAGTGGTTCCAGTCGCCATGAACGGTACGGCCGGTACCCTGGCCCGTGCGGCCCGTCCACCAGGAATAGTCGTCGCGCCGCCAGTCGAGCAGCGAATAATACAAGAAGAGCTTGATACCCTGCTTGTGACACTCATCGGCCATCATCCGGACGATGTCCTTTTTATAGGGCGTATGCATAATGTTGAAGTCGGAGTATTTGGTGTCCCACATGCTGAAGCCGTCGTGATGGCGGGTGATGAGGGTGATGTATTTCATGCCCGCGGACTTGGCCAGGGCCACCCAGGTATGCGCGTCGAAATCGATGGGGTTGAAGAATTTCTCCAGCCGCGTATAGTTCTTGACCGTGATGTTGCGGTTGTTCATCACCCATTCGCCGTCGCCGGGGATACTGAAGGGGCCCCAGTGAATAAACAACCCGAACTTGGCGTTGGTAAACCATTCGCGGGCCTTTTCGTTCTGCGGAGAAGGGGTGTAGGTTTGAGCGAAGGAGGTTTGGGCGGACACATAGAGCAATGCAGCGAGTGCGAGATGTTTCTTCATGTCTAAAGCTACCGATTTTTTGTAAATCCCCCACCATCACCGGGCGTTTTGAGGCGATCGGCATCCCGACGACGCTCGAAAACCGAAGGGCTTACCGGGAGCTCATCGTCACCACGTTCGGGATCGGCGAGTATCTCAGCGGGGCGATCCTCGTCGATGAAACGGTGGGTCAGTCGACGGAGCAGGGTGTACCGGCGGCCGTGGGCGGTATCGCCTTTTTGTCGGGTGGGCAGACGCCCGAAGAGGCGACGGAACATCTGAACGCGATCCAGAATCGCGCGATGGAGCGATCGGCCGGCAAAAAAGAGAATGTCGCCGCGGCGCAGGAGTTGATCCTGCAACGGCTTGAGTTGCTGATGCTGGCGCGAAGGGGTGTTTATCAGCCTGCGCTCGAGGCGAAGGCCGCGTTGTAGAGAGTGGTTTTTTTGTGCGCGCATGCAAGGGTGGGGGGATGGCGCTGGTGTGCGCAGTAGGAGTAAAAGAGTTTGGTAAAATGTACCTAATTAGGTAACTTCGTTGGAAAGAGGATCGCTTGCCTACCATTGACCTTATTGACGGGATTTGTATAAACATTTACTATAATGATCATGTGCCTGCACATATACATGCGGCATACAATGAAGACGAAGCGTTAGTGGAGATTATCCGGAAAAAGGTCTATGCAGGATATTTGCCGGGCAAACAACTTAAAAAGGTGGTTGCCTGGCTAAAGGAAAACGAGAGCGAAGCTTTGGCTATATTTTATAAATTAAACCCACGCTTAAAAAAGTGAGAAAAACTATCAAAATACCAAGAATTTTAAAGATCAACCGAATCGATGGTTTGAGCATTTCTGTTGTCTTTAATAACGGTGATTCCCGAATGATCGATTTCAGAGAGGTCTTTAAGGATATGGGGTTATCCAGACGCGCTGGCATACGAAAATTATCAATTCCTAAAGAGTTCAAGAAGGTCCAGCTGAATAACAATACTTTATCCTGGCACAATGCTGGGGACTCCGTTGTTTTTAAAGGGAAAAAGATACGTGTGCCTTTCGAAATTGGCGCCGATGTTCTTTTTAAATATAGTAAAAAGGATTTACTTGTTTCAACATTGGCAATTGGTCAGAGGCTACGGGAAATTCGTGAACAATCAGGCCTGACGCAGAAGGTTTTGGCGCAGCGGAGTGGAACCACGCCGAATTATATCTCACGGATCGAGAATGACAGATCTGGAATCGAGCTTTCGACACTGCAAAAGATCGTTGTTACGGGATTAGGCAGGCAGCTAGAAGTAAAGATAAGATAAGCACTAATGGGTGGTGCTGGGGTTGGTTTTTTTGTGCGCGCATGCCGAGGTTGACGGGACGGGGCGCACCGGCAACGATTGCGGAAAAAAGCGCCGGGGAAATTAATGTTTAGCTGACATTTATTTCTATCTTGCTGCAATGGAACGAATTGTCGCCCGGTATTACATAGAAACGCCGTTGCAGCCCGAAGCGGCGGCAGCGATCCTGGCAGGAGAGCAGAGTTCGGGGACCTTTGTCGCCGTGCCGGGTGAGACCGAAGAGCTGAAGGCTCGTTTTGCGGCGCGTGTGGAATCGGTAAAACACCTGGAGACCGTCGACATACCCGCTATCCCGGGTGGAGCGGGTTTTCAAAAGGGGCCGTTTCACCGGGCGGCCATCGAAATCTCCTGGTCCATCGAAAATTGTGGTTATAACCTTCCAGTGCTGATCTCCACGGTACAGGGCAATCTGTATGAACTTAGCGCCTTTACCGGCCTGAAGCTGATGGACCTCGAGATCCCGGCTTCCTTTGCACAGCATTTCGCGGGGCCGGCTTTTGGTATCGAAGGGTGCCGGCGGCTCACCGGGGTGCAGGGGCGTCCGCTCATCGGAACCATTATCAAGCCCAGCATCGGCATGACACCGCGGCAAACGGCGGAGCTCGTACAAACGCTGGCGGGTGCGGGCATCGATTTCATCAAAGACGACGAATTGCTTTCGGCGGCCGCCAACTCTTCTTTTGAAGACCGGGTCACGGCAGTCATGAAGGTGATCAACGACCACGCCGATAAGACCGGCAAAAAAATAATGTATGCCTTCAACCTCAGCGCCGAGATGGACACGATGCTGCGGCGGTATGAAACCCTTGTCAAGGCCGGGGCCACCTGCGCGATGGTGAGCCTCAATAGCGTGGGACTTTCCGGCGTCAAAAAGCTGGGCGATCTGCGGACCTTGCCGATCCATGGCCATCGTAATGGCTGGGGAATGCTCAACCGCCATCCATTGCTGGGGATCGAGTTCCCCGCATATCAAAAAATATGGCGGCTCGCGGGTGTCGACCAGATCCATGTCAACGGCATCCAAAACAAATTCTGGGAGTCCGATGACTCGGTAGTTCGGTCCATTGAAGCGTGCCTCACACCCTTCCTCGGCGGCTATTCCATTCTGCCCGTGGTATCTTCGGGGCAATGGGGCGGACAGGCGCCTGAAACCTACCGGCGCACCAGGACGGTAGATCTGCTGTATATGGCGGGTGGTGGCATCATGGCCCATCCGGATGGACCTGCGGGTGGTGTCACCGCCTTGCGTGAAGCATGGCAGGCCGCCGTCGAAGGGCTTTCGGTCGAAGAAGGCGCAAAAAAATTTCCTGCCTTTGGAAAATCAGTACAAAAATTTGGAAGCAAATGAGCAACCAGGACGCGCTTGAGGGCCGCCAGCAAGGCGCGGGAGGCGGTACGAATTCGAGCCGGGACCGCGAGCGGTTGCTGCTGGCATTCTATGGCGACGACTTCACGGGCTCGACTGACGCCCTCGAATTCCTCAGCCGGGCCGGCGCGCGGACGGTGCTGTTCCTGGAGCCGCCGGAGGCGGCGCAGCTTCAGCGGTATCCCGATCTGGATGCGATAGGCATTGCGGGTATGACGCGCGCCATGACAACCGAAGAGATGGAAGCGGTGTTGCGCCCGGCCTTTGCCATGCTGGCCAGCCTGCGGGTGCCGCATATCCATTACAAAGTTTGCTCTACATTCGATTCCTCGCCAAGGACGGGTTCGATCGGGCGGGCCATCGATATCGGCGCAGAAGTCTTTCGCTCGCGGTTCGTCCCCGTGTTGGGCGGCGCGCCGGCGCTGGGTCGTTATTGCGTCTTTGGCAATCTCTACGCCCGCATGGGTATCGGCAGCGGGGGAAACATCTACCGGCTGGACCGCCATCCGTCGATGAGCAAGCACCCGGTGACGCCCGCCGACGAAGCGGATCTGCGGGTACATCTTGGCCGCCAGACCGCGCGGGCGATCGGGCTGCTGGATATCCTTGGGCTGGAACAAAGCCTGATCGAGCGACGTGCCGTGTTAGAGGCTTCGGCGGTGACTCTGATCGATGTCTTGTATACTTCGCAGCTCGCCGGCATCGGTGAGCTGCTGGCTGGATACGGCTCGCCGGAGCAGCCGCTGTTCACGGTGGGCTCTTCGGCGGTGGAGATGGCGCTGGGGGATCACTGGCGAGGTGTGGGCCGACTCACACCTGTTGAGGAATGGCCGGAGGCCGGCCGTGCCGAACCGTTGCTGGTGGCCTCGGGGTCTTGTTCGCCGGTGACGGCGGGGCAGATCATCTGGGCGCGTGAAAATGGGTTTGCGGAGATCGCGCTGGATGCTGCCGCGATGGGCGAGTGGGGGAGCGCGGGGGTTCCCGGCGGGGGCGACAGGGACGACTTTCGGGCGATCGTGCAAGCGGGCGTTAGCTATCTTGCCGAAGGGCGCAGTGTGATCCTGCACACGGGGCATACGCTTGCGGGGTCGACGCCGGCCGCGTTGCTCGGGACGGGGTTGGGAAGACTGGTGAAAAGCATTGTTGCCGAAGCACGGAGCGCGGATGGGACCGGCCCCACGACGCAGCCCTCGGGAGCGAGCCGCGGTTTACGCCGGCTGGTGATCGCTGGCGGGGACACGTCGAGCTATGCCGCGCGGGCATTGGGCATCGAAGCGGTGGAAATGATCTGTCCGCTCATACCGGGTGCGCCGCTTTGCCGCGCACATGCGCCGGGCTCACCCGTAGATGGACTGGAGATCAACCTCAAGGGTGGCCAGGTGGGCGCCGAAGACTATTTTGGAAAATTATTAGCAGGAAAAAAATAACATCCGATATGCAAAAGACATTGGGCCTCATACACACCTCCGCGACACTGGTGCCGGTGTTCCAGCAGCTGACCAGCAAGGCGCTGCCGGGAGTGAAAGTATTCAACATCGTCGACGACAGCCTGATCGCCGACGTGATCCGCAAGGGAGAACTGACGGCGCAGACCGCGCGGCGGGTCGTCGATTATGTAGGCTCCGCGGAAAATGCCGGGGCGGATTATATCCTGGTGACCTGCTCGTCCATCGGGGCGGCGGTCGAGGCTTCGGCCCAGCTAACGCGCGTCCCGGTGCTTCGTGTAGACCAGCCCATGGCCGATCTCGCCGTCGCCAAAGGCAAAAAGATAGGCGTGATCGCTACGCTGCCCACGACGCTCGCGCCTACCAGTGACCTCGTCAGACGCAGGGCGGCGGTAGCCGGCAAGCACATCGAGCTAACGGCAAGATTATGCGAAGGCGCTTTCGAGGCGCTCATGGGCGGCGATCCCGCGAAGCATGACCAAATGGTGGCAGCGGCCTTAAAAGAATTGTCCGCACAGGTGGATGTGATCGTCCTTGCACAGGCATCTATGGCGCGGGTGGTAGAGGCGCTGCCCGAGGCCGACAGACGCGTGCCCATCCTGGCGAGCCCGCCCACGGCGATAGCATATCTGCAACAAGTTTTATAGCTTATGCCAAGCTTCCGAAAGATCTGTTTGGGATGCAGCGGCATCGCCCTGCTGGTATTGCTGGCTGAGCTGGGCCTGCGGAACAGCGGGCTCTGGCAGCCCGCGGCGCTGGCGCTTAGCGTATGCCTGGCCATTGGCATGGGTGCGGTTCCACGTCTCGCCGGCTACCAATATACGGCGTGGATCATCGCGGCGGTGGTAGCGGGGATGTTGTATCCCGCCTCCTTTTCGCATTGGGGCTCCATCGATCTGCGTAACAAATGGCTGGTACTGATCGTCGTCCAGCTCGTGATGTTCGGTATGGGAACGCAGATGCGGCTGCGGGATTTTACGGGCCTGGGGAGCACCGGCAAAGGCGTGCTCATCGGGCTGGCATGCCACTTCTCCGTGATGCCGCTCACCGGGTATCTGCTGACGCGCGTCTTTCATTTTGACCCGGAGATCGCGGCGGGCATCATCCTCATCGGCTCCTGTTCGAGCGGTCTGGCTTCGAATGTCATGGTGTATATCGCGCGGGCAAACCTGACCCTAAGCGTCGCCGTTACTGCGATGGCTACGCTGGCCGCGCCATTTTTTACGCCGCTGCTGATGAAGCTGCTGGCGGGAACGTATATCCATGTGCGATTTGGCGCTATGATGCTGGAGATCGTGAAGATCGTGCTGGTGCCCATCGGTGCGGCCCTGCTGCATGACTATCTCAATGGTGCATCCCCACGGGGCCGGCGATGGGTGATGGCGGCGGGTGTTGCAGCGGCGGTCTGGCTGGTGGTTGTTGCGAGTGGGATCGGAAACGATGTCAGCGGATTTTTCGCCGGGGCTATCCTCGTGGGAATCGGTTATCATTACCTGGTTCGGCGTGCTCCCAAGGTAGAGCGGATCATGCCGTATATCTCGATGGCGGGGATCGTTTATTTCACGACGGTGACGACGGCGGCCGGACGGGACAACTTATTGCATGTGGGTCTCTTGTTGTTCCTTGCTTCGGTGATCCACAATGCGGCAGGCTATTTCTTTGGCTATTGGCTGAGTCGATTATTCAAGCTGGATAAGAATGCCGCGCGGACGGTGGCGTTCGAGGTCGGGTTGCAAAATGGCGGCATGGCCTCGGGTTTGGCCGGCAGCATGGGTAAACTGGGGACGGTCGGTCTGGCGGCGGCAGTCTTTAGCCCATGGATGAATATCTCGGGGTCGATCCTCGCGAATTATTGGCGCAACCGCCCCGCCGAAGAGGACGTTGTCGAGGAGCCGCTGCCCGCGGAAGCATCCAACATCTGAGCGGTCACAAGCCCAATCGCAGTGCCCGCTGCCAACCCTGGTAGTACGCCGCGGTCTTGTTGCCGGGTGTGGGGATGCGGGTCTTTTTCTCGGTGTTTAGTAAACGCAGATGGGCGATCGACGGATAGACGCCGACGCTGAGACCCGACATATAAGCGGCGCCGAGGGCGGAGATGTCGGGCTGACCGATGGTGACGACGTCTTTCCCGAGCAGGTCGGCGAGAAATTGGGTGACGAAGGTATTGGCGGAGATACCACCGTCGACCATGAGTTTTGTCAGGGGCAACGCCGTATCCGCTTCCATCGCCACAATGACGTCCTTGATCGAGAAGGGGATCGATTCGAGCGCCGCACGAACGATATGATTCCTCGAAGAGCCAAAGGTCAGACCGCTGATCGAAGCCTTTCGGTCCATTTGCCAATGCGGCGCGCCGAGGCCGCTGAAAGCTGGGATCAGGTATACGCCGCCGTTGTCCTTTACCGCCCCCGCCATTTCTTCGGTGATCCTGCTATCCGTAAATAAGCCCAATTCATTCTTTATCCATTCCAGCGTCGCGCCACAGGTGACGATGA
Organism: Chitinophagaceae bacterium; assembly: GCA_025934485.1. Lineage (GTDB taxonomy): Bacteria > Bacteroidota > Bacteroidia > Chitinophagales > Chitinophagaceae > Puia. The sequence goes on along the minus strand of JAICXX010000019.1, from coordinate 41,209 downwards.
CGCCTTCCAGCGCATAGTGGACCGTATCCGCCGTGCTCCAACAGATGGTCGAGACCATCCCATTACGCGAATCCATACATACAGGACCCGTGTTCATGAGGATCGAGCAGCCCGTGCCGAGCGTCGCCTTGGCTTCGCCGGGGGAGAAACAGCCTTCGCCAAAGGCTGCCGCATGAGAATCGCCGATCATGCCGGTAATGGGAATAGCCGCAGGCAACAAACCGTTAAAATCGGTGTGACCGAAAGACCCCGAAGAGGGTTTGGGCTCAGCCAGCCGGAGACGAGAGAGACCAAAGACCTCCAACAGTTCGCGATCCCACTGCAATTCTTTGAGATTAAAGAACAGCGTCCGGGATGCGTTAGTATAATCGGTATGGTAGCTCGTACCACCGGTGAGCCGGTATAGCAGCCAGGTGTCGACCGTGCCGAAGAAAGCCTCACCCGCATCGATCGCACGACGCACGGCAGCATTGTTCTCATAAAGCCAAACGAGCTTCGAGCCAGAAAAATAAGGATCGATCAGCAAGCCGGTTCGCGCGCGGATCAAGTCCAGGTATCCGGCAGCACGCCAGCGCCCGCAAATATTCACCGAGCGTTTGCACTGCCAGACGACAGCGTTGTACAAGGGCTTACCCGAAGCGTCCCAAATCACAAAGGTCTCGCGTTGGTTAGAGATGCCGCAGGCGCGGATCTCCTCGAGCCGGCCGCCAGACCGAACGAACGCATCGAGACATTTGCCGACGGCGGCCAGTACGTTCTCCACAATAGAGTCGGGTTCCTGTTCGACATGACCGTTCTCGAGATAGAATGTCTTCAACGTCTCGGAGCCTTTGGCTACGGGTTTTCCCTGCGTGTCGAACAGCAATGCCTTGGTTCCGCTGGTGCCCTGGTCGATGCCTAAGATATAGTTCATGCTTCTTGGGAATTCATTTTGTCTACGATCACCGACAATAAAATTACGAGGCCTTTGATCACCTGTTGCCAAAAGGGCGAAACATCCAATAAAACCAGTCCGTTGTTCAGCACCCCGATGATGATAGCGCCGAGGACGGTGCCCATGATGGTGCCGCGTCCGCCGGAAAGCGAGGTGCCGCCGATGACTACGGCCGCGATGGAGTCGAGCTCATAGTTGGTGCCAGCATTGGGTTGCGCAGAATCCAGCCGGCTGGTGACCATGATCCCGCCTACCGCCGCGAGTATTCCGCCGATGGTATACACGATAATTTTCACCCGATTGATGTGAATGCCGGAGAGACGCGCTGCCTGTTCGTTCCCGCCGATCGCATAGATATACCGGCCGAGCGGTGTTTTGCGAACGAGCACCACAGCAAGGATCACCGTGACGGCCGAGATCCAAACGAGGACCGGGATGCCGAGCAGCCAGCCGCTGCCGATAAAATCGAATTTGCTGCCGAGGCTGGAGATGGGATAGCCTTTGGTCGATAGCATGGTGAGGCCGCGGGCGATGGTGAGCATGGCAAGCGTGGCCACGAAGGGGGGCACTTTGAACCGGGTGATCATCCAGCCGTTGAAAAAACCCAAAGCGGCGCCGACGATCAAAGCGGCAACGATGGTGCCTAATAAGGTGAACCCGATGAAAAGGTCATGCGCCGGCCACGGAATGCCGTTCTTCAGCAAACCCGCCGCGACGGCACCGCTAAAGGCGAGTATGGAACCCACCGAAAGATCGATGCCGGCAGTCAGCACCACCAGGGTCATGCCCACCGAGATGCAGACATTCACCGAGATCTGCCGCAGCACATTCCATCCATTTTCGATCGTCAGAAATTTATTCGATAGCAGACTCAGCGCTATACAGAGGATCAGCAGCGCGATGAAGCTCTGGAACCGGGTAAGTGAGGCGCGATAGTTGGACAGACCCATGGGCATTGTTTATATCGTTTATATCGTTTTTGGGATGGCGGCTTTCAGGATATCGTCTTCGCCCGCAGTGGCTCGCGGGAAGGTACCGCTGATCTTGCCTTCACAGAGGACGAGGATGCGATCGCTCACGGTGAGGATCTCGGGCAGTTCGGAGGAGACGACGATGATCCCCAGTCCGCTTTCGGCGAGCTCGAGGATCAGCTTGTAGATCTCGTTCTTGGCGTTGACGTCGATCCCGCGGGTGGGCTCGTCGAGCATCAGGACCTTGGGGTTGGTGGCCAGGCAGCGCGCGAGGATAACCTTTTGCTGGTTGCCGCCGCTGAGATGCCGCACCTGCTGTTCGAGGTTGGGCGTCTTGATGCGGAGCGAGTCTTTGTAATGCTCCGCCAACGAACGCTCGGCCTGGTTATTCAACAGACCATTGCGGCCGAGGGAACGAAGGATGCTGAGGCTGATGTTGGTTTTGACGTCGAGGCCGGGGATAAGACCATCTTTCTTTCGGTCTTCGGGAACGAGTACGAGACCGGCGCGGATGGCATCCCGGGGCGATCGAACATCGAGCGAAACACCGTTCAAGCGCATGTCGCCGGTGTGTTCGCCCGCGTGGAGGCCGAGGATGCATTCGAGGAGTTCGGTACGGCCTGCGCCCATGAGCCCAAAGATGCCGAGTACCTCACCCCGCCGGAGCGAGAAGCTGATGTTCTTCAGGAGCTGTTTATTGCCAGCGTGCCAGCTCAACGCAGCCACCGAGAGCAAATCTTCCGCAGCGTCGGCCGGTGCCCGGTTATGTTCCAGCCTGGCGATGTCGCGGCCCACCATTTTGCGGACGATGGCGTCATGGTCTATGCCTTTCATGGTACCCGTTTCGGTGACCTGGCCATCGCGCAATACCACGAAGTCGTCGGCAATGCGGAACAGCTCATCCAGCTTGTGGGAGATATAGGCGATGATCTTCCCTTCGGCGCGAAGCTGTTCGATGATGCCGAATAGGATCTCCACTTCGGCTTCGCTGATGGCCGAGGTGGGTTCGTCCATGATGATGACCTGTGATTCCAGGAGAAGGGCCTTGGCGATCTCTATCACCTGCTGCTGGCCTACTTTGAGGTCGCGTACCAAAATGTCCGCGGAGACATTCAGCTTGAGCCGCTGCAATAGAAGAGCTGTGCGTTCGCGCATGGCTTTTTTATTCAGGAGGCCCCAGCGGTCCGTGAGCTCCCGGCCGAGGAAGATGTTTTCGGTGATCGAGAGATCGGGGATCAGGTTGAGTTCCTGGTGGATGATGGAGATGCCTTTTTCCTGCGCTTCTTTGGGATTGGCAAACCGGACCTCGGCGCCGTTGAGCAGGATACGACCTTCGTATTCGGCGTATACACCCGAAAGGATCTTCATCAGGGTGGATTTGCCCGCACCATTCTCGCCAATGATAGCCGTGACCCGCCCCGGTCGCAATTGCATCGACACGTCCTGGAGGGCGATGACTCCGGTAAAGCGTTTTCCGATCTTTTCTGCAACTAGCAAAGGCGCGTTTTTTATGGTTATTGAATTTTTAGGATCATCGGGGTTACTTCCAGCGTATCAGGCGCCGCGGCATTTTGCTGCAGCTCGAGACCACCGGTGAACTGCACCGTTTCTCCGGGTTTCGCGGCCGCTTTGAACGGCGGCAGGACCCGGCTCCGGATGAGTCTGTTGAGCTCTTCAGAGACGGTGTTCATGTCCATGGTCGTCGTGAATTCATTCACGGAGATCAGACCTGATCCATCCCGGGCAGCGGTACCGATGATGTATCTTGTCGCCAACGCTACCTTTTGCGGAACGCCTTCGACGGCAAGATAAGCGTATTCGGAGTCGATAGCAGTGAGCTTGCCGGAGCCTTTGACCAGAAAGAAACGGTTGTTGCCATTGTTTTGGGCATGCGACCAGGAGAAGGCTTTGGCAGGATCGGCGGTCAGCGTTTGAGCCAGCAGCGGCAGGGCGATGGCCTTGTCCGGATGTGCCGGCAGGGTGGTGTCGAGAAATCGTAGCGCATACGCTTTGGCATCGAAGTCCAGCGCTTTTTCGGCATTGCGGACATCGCTCAGTTTCCGGAAGTAGATCGAATTATAGCCCACGAGCGCGATCGCGGCGGCGACCAAAACATATCTTATCGGTTTGCTCATAGGTTAATTCTTTTTTCCGTAAGCGGTATATTTATCGATGTTGGTAGCGCTGACCACATCCACGGGGATGGGCAGCTTATGGGGGAAGTCGCGTTTTCCTTTGAAGTATTCGTCCGCGTCGGTGGCCGCCAGCTCGGCGATGGTTTTGGGAAATTGCATGGCGGTGGCCGTTAGCTTCCCTTCTTTGATCGAGTTGATGGCGTCTTCCGCACCGTCGAAGCCGATGACCTTGATCTTACCTGCGAGTCCCGCGGCAGTCAGCGCCTGCCAGGCGCCCATGGCCATGGCATCATTGCCCGCAAACACCCCGTCGATATCCGGATGGGCCTGAAGGATCGATTCCATGACCTCCATGGCCTTGTTCCGGTCGAAATCGGCGCTTTGTTGTGCGACCATTTTTAGGTGCGGGTAATTGTCGACGACACTGTGAAAACCTTTCGAGCGGTTCCAGGTATTGTCGTCGGAGACGATGCCGAGGAGCTCGACGTAATTCCCCTTTTTGTTGAGTGCCTTGACGAAGAGCTTACCGAGGTCGATACAGCCGGAGTAGCTGTCGGAGAGGATCTGCGAGGTCGCGGCGTCACGCGAGTCGATCTCGCGATCCATGCAGAAAACGGGGATGCCGGCGTCTTTAGCTTTTTTCACGTTGATCACGGAACCTTTGGCGTCGGTGGGGTTGAAGAGGATGGCATTATAGCCGGAGGCGATGGCATTCTCAAAATGATCGCTTTCCAGCGCGGTATTGTTTTGCGAGTCGAAGATCTTCGATTCGTAGCCCAGGGCCTTTGCCTTGGCTGCCGCCGTTTGGGCGAGGAAGACAAACCAGGGGTTGTTGAGCGTCGAGACGACGATGGCGATCTTTTTGGGCTGCCCGTTGCCGTCGCGTGTTCCACAGCCCGCGAGCAAAATCATGGATACCAGGGCAATCGTTAATTTTTTCATGGCTATGCTATTTACCTAACAAGTCGAGCGCGGTGGTGGTGAGGCCTTCGCCGGAGATGCCATAGTGGTTGAAGATCTCGTTCTGCGAACCCGTGACGGTGTATTCATCGGGAATACCTACGATGCGGAACGGCTTACCATACCCATACTGCAACAGATACGAGGCGCAGGCTTCACCGAGTCCCCCGTAAACGCTGTGTTCTTCCACGGTGATGATCGCGGCTGTTTCGGCTGCTACCTCGCGCAGCAGGGTAGTGTCGAGCGGTTTTATCGTATGCATGCTGATCACGGTAGCCTCGATGCCGTGTTCCGCGCGTAAAGTGGCTGCGGCTTCGAGCGCAGGCTGTACCGTCTCACCGGTCGCGATGAAGGCGAGATCAGGCCCCCGGCTGATGACGCGTCCTTTCCCAAACCGAAAGCCATTATTAGGGTCGGTGGTGAGCAGCGGCATGTTCTTTTTTCCAAAACGGAGATAGATCGGGTGCGTCATAGCCGCGGCCTGTCTGATCGCTTCTTCGGTTTCGAAATTGTCGGCCGGGGCGGCGACGATCAGGTTGTTGATGGCTCTCAAGGCGGCAAAGTCGTGCAGGCTATGGTGGGTGGAACCCAGTGCGCCATAGCTGACGCCCGCGCTGATGCCGATGAGCTTAACCGGGTTATCGCTGTAGGCGACGTCGTTCTTTATTTGTTCGAGCGCCCGGGCCGTGAGGAAACAGGCGGGCGATACGGCGAAGGTCTTCTTCCCTGCGGAGGCCAGACCGGCGGCTACACCTACGAGGTTCTGTTCGGCAATACCGATCTCGACGATCTGCTCCGGAAATTTCTTGCCGAAAGGGACCAGTTTTCCCGAGCCGCGGGAGTCACTGGTCACGACGACGATGTCCCGATCGGTTGTCGCCAGCTCCTGCAGCGTGGCGGAGAAGACTTCAAGATTGGGCTTTGCCCCTGGTTTGCTTTCTACAACGACACTTGCCATGTATAGTATTTTTTAAAGGACAGTCTCACCCAATTCTTGGAGGGCGAGCGCATATTGTTCCTGGTTTGGTACCCCATGATGCCAGCTCAGCACATTCTCCATATAGCTAATGCCCTTGCCCTTCACGGTATGGGCGATCACGAGGCTGGGCTTGCCTTTCTCGAAGGGCAGGCGGTCGAAGGTGGTCTGCAGCGCCTGTAGATCGTGCCCGTCGACATGCGTGACGGCCCAGCCAAAACTCTTAAATTTTTCATCGATAGGGTCCGTGTTACAGACGTCGGCGGTGGGACCGGAGATCTGCAGGGTGTTCTTGTCGATGATCGCGCAGAGGTTATCGAGCTTGTAGTGCGCGGCGGTAAGAGCGGCCTCCCAATTCGACCCTTCGGGCAATTCGCCGTCGCCCATCAACGTAAAAACACGATACGCCTTTTTGTCCATTTTGGCGGCGAGCGCCGTGCCGGCGGCGATCGGCAGGCCGTGACCCAGGGCCCCGGTGTTTTGTTCCACGCCATTGACCTTGCGCGTGGGATGACCGATGTAATGCGACCGGTAGCGGCAGAGCGTATTCAGATCCGACTCGGGGAAGAACCCTTTATCCGCCAGCACTACGAAAAGTGCTTCCACACAATGACCCTTGCTTTGGATATAACGGTCGCGGTCGGGCGAGCGGAAATTCTCCGGGCTCACATTAAGGGTATGGTTATAGAGGACGTTGAGGATATCGATACAGCTCAGGCTTCCGCCGGTGTGGCCCGCGCCCGCCTTGACGATGTATTTCAGGATGTTTTGCCGGTAGTGATTCGATCTTTGGGCGAGTTCTTTGTCCGTCATTTCTTGCTATTTATGATTGTACACTTCCCAGCCCATGTAGTTGCCGAGGGCTTCCTCGAGGATGCGTGCGGTCTTCGAGGCATTCATCACGACATGGTGTTCGAAGCCGTTGCGGCAAACGTACTGCATGAGGCCCTGCAGACCCGGGATCTGTGCGACGGCGCGGTTGCCAAAGGTGTTTAGCGGATCATCCGTCAGGACGCCTTCACCGACATAAGCCTTGATGACGCCGCGCGGATCGTCGGTGCTGATACGGCCATACGTAAGCGGGTTGGCGGGGGTACGGCCGTCGAGCGCGCCATAGGTATTTTCTACGCCCACGGTGGTGCCGAGGATGGGCGCGTTGCTGATCTGGATATCGGGTAAAAACGATTTGGCCCAGTTGCCGCAATGAAAAAGGACGCATTTCGTGTCGTCGTCGGCATAGTTGTTGTTCCAGTCGACAAGGGCGCTGGGCGAGCCCGAGGCCAGCTGCATGGCATACATGCTGAGGGTTCCGGTCACATCGACCTCGCAGGCGCTGGGCAGCATGTTCTCGCTCATCATGCTCATGCTGGTGCAGACATTGCAACCATAATTCTGTTGGAGCGAGGTCCAGCACTGGATGGCGGTGGCGTCGAGATAGTTCTCTTCCATGAACTGGTTGAGCACGACGTCGAGCTTGGCGATCTGGAGCATGGCCTCGTTAGGTGTCTTGCCTTTGGGGGCATACGACAGGATCTTGTCGAGATGCGCTTTTACAGGCGAGTCGTCTTTGGTCAGCTTATTTGCGCGGCCGAGAATCTCGGAGAGATCGACAGTGGTCACGGAGATGCCGTTGCGCTGAAGGATCTTTTCGCTGTACCTGACGGTGTTGAAAGCACCGGGGCGGGCTCCCACGGCGCCGATACGGACTTTACGCAGCCCGCGCACGACACGGCATACGGCGACGAAGTCTTTGAGCTCGGTTTCGAATGCCGGGTCTTTCGGATGGATCACGTGTTTGCCGGTGAGCGTATACTTGATACCGAATTGATACAGGTTATTGCAAACGGAGATCTTGCCGCACCAGGAGTCGCGGCGCCGGGCCACGTCGAGCTTATTGAGCTCGTCGGGATAGGCCTGGATAAGCACCGGGACGTTGAGGCCGGAGAGCTTGATGGTCTCGGCGACACCTTTTTCATCACCGAAGTTGGGGAGAATGACGAGGATGCCGACGATTTCCGCGGCGTGTTTGCTGAACAGCGCGGCACATTTGCGGACGTCAGCGAATGTTTCCACGCCGCCTAGCTTTGTATCGGTTTCTTCGAGGAGGATGGCATTTAGTCCGAGCTTTTCAAATTGTGTAAGGATGTCCGCACGTGCTTCCGAAACCAGCTTGTCCGGAAAGAAATCGCGATTGCCGATGATGACTCCTAAACTTGCCTTTTGCTTCATGTTGGTCTATTTTTTAAATGGCGAGGATCAGTTCGATCTCGTTGTCTTCAAAAATGCGTTTATCGCGTTCGCTGATACCGGGGTCGGTGATCACATAATTGATCAGCGACAGCGCCCCCAGGCTGGCGAAGGAGCTTTTCCCGATCTTGGTGGAATCGGCCACGAGATAGGTGGTCTCGGCGGCTTCGATCATTGCCTTCTTGACGACGATATCGCTGATGCTCGGGTAGGTGAGACCTGCCTTGAGGCTCAATCCGGCGGTGGCGAGAAACAGTTTTTGTACGTTGATGCCGGTGAAGAAATCCGCGGCTTTCTGACCGGTGAGGGACAGGGTAGGCGGCTTGAACTCGCCGCCGGTGACGATGAGGTTGATGCCGGGTTCGGTGCCCAGCATCATGGCGATGTTCAGCGCGTTGGTGATCACAGTGAGGTCTTTAAAGCCTTTGAGCTTTTTCGCGATCTCCGTGGTCGTCGAGCCACTGTCGAGGATGATGCTGTCGCCGCTTTCGATGTATTCGAGACATTTGGTGGCGATGCGTTCTTTTTTGTCGAGGTTGTCCCGGTGGCTGAGCTCGAAACTTTTGACCTGGGCTTCGATATTCTTCAGATAGGCGCCGCCATGTTCGCGGGTGAGCATGCCGTCCCTTTCCATCTTTTCGAGGTCCTGGCGGATGGTGACTTCGGTGACTTTGAAGAGTTTCGCGAGATCGGCCACTTTCGCCGAGCCGTCCTCCTTCAAAAGTTCTAAGATCTTGTCTCTCCGATGGTTAGGTAACATTGAGCGTAAATAAACGATGGTAAACGAAGCTTTGTTTGCTTTCGAAAGATCGAAAATAGTAAATAAAACGAAAATAAACGAAAGTTTTTGGGGCAAGGTGGGCCGCGAGGAAGGTTACCGAATCCCCATGGCGGCCAGGGGCACCCGGAACGCTTTAGGCCGGTAATAATCGGGATTCATGCGGTTGTCGTGGCAAATGGGAACGCAGCTGCCATAGCCATTGATGCAGTACGTGAAGAGCAGGGCATGGCTGTCGGGGGCGTGGTTGTCTTGCCGCAGGCCGGCAAGGAATTCAGGGTGCGCGACCACGGAATAAAAGAAGGGATAGTGTCCTTGCAGGGTGTCGTCGATGGTGTAGATGCGCAAGGGGGAGGTGAAGGGGCCGGTGAGGCTGGCGCTCGTCGCCGTATAGATCGACTTTCCGCCATCGCAGCCGATGCTGAGATCGGAGCTCACGAGGAGGATGGTGCTTTTGACCTGGCTGACCTGGAAGGTGCCGGACATGCCGTTTTGGGCGGCGATAGGTTGTATTTCCTTGCTATTGTCCGACCAGCCAGTGCCGGTATAAAACTGCCAGGGACCACCGGGATGCGTCTCGGTGAAACGGGCGACATAAAGCTTGTTCGTGAGACCGGCCAGTTTTTGGCCATAGACATAGACCCAATGGCCCTTCCGGATAAAGCCGATGCCGAAGCCGATCTCATCGAACGTTGGCAGCGTGTCGTATCCTACGATCTTTAGATCGGGAACGGTAAGCTTGGCCATATAGTCGTTGCCCGCGTGGGCGAAGCCAAACCCTTCGACGGCGGATTGCGCATTTTTCATATTGGCGCAATAAACATATACGGTGTCTTTGAGCTGGATGCCTGCGCCGGGCCAGATGAAGTACTGGTCGTTGGGGTTGTTCTTTAAAAAGCTTTTGATGCCGGGGCCATTGCCGATGAGGGTGCGGGTATGTTGCCATTCCCAATCGTTTCGCGGTTGGATCAATGCGGCATTGCGGACCTGGAAGAGACAATTAACAGTGGCGGTGGCGGGGTCATAGTCATCGATATGGCTGTCGCCCATGAGCCAGAGCGTGCGCCCGTCCGCTAACGGAATGGTGATGGCGCCGTCGCTGGAGACCCAGCCGGTGGTGCGGCGGAAGAAATTGGTGACGAGCGTGTCTTTGCGGGCGGGCATGGTGGCCGCCGTGGGTTGGCCGGCTCCGGCAAGATTCATACCCAAAAGAGTCGATATCAGCAGATAACTTTTCATCTTTTATTGCATGGGCAATTCGATGCGGAACGTGGTGCCTTCTTTTTCCTTGCTCTCGACACTGATGGTGCCTCCATGCGCCTGAACGATCTGCCGGACGATAACAAGTCCGAGTCCAAAAGAGGTCTCACCCGCCGTCCCTTTGCGTTTGGCCTGGTTGTCGACCGTGAAAAGCCTGGTGATGAGTGTCGGAGGGATGCCGATGCCTTTGTCCGCCACGGTGATGATCGCCTTATTCATCTGCCGAAACGACGTCACTTCGATGTCGACGCCTTCGGGGCTAAACTTGATGGCATTGTCGAGCAGGTTGATGAAGACCCGCCAGATCTTTTCCTGATCGATAGGCACCGTCATGGTCTCGGCGTGGAGCTGGATCGACTGCCTTTTCTCCGACGCCCGGAACTGAAGGGTGCTTACACAGGATTCCAGCAACGGCGCGAGCGCCACCGGTTCTTTCTTCAGCGTTCCCAGCGGCAGGTCCAGCTGCATGATGTCTTCGACGATCTTCAGGGATTGTTCGGAGCCCTTTTTGATGAGCAGGAGCCAGTTTCGGGCGTCGTCGCTCAGATCGGTCTGCTGTTCGAGGATGCCCACGGCGGAGGAGATCGCCCCTACAGGATTGCGCAGGTCATGGGCGACTACCTTAAGGGTCTGCAGGTAGCTGGCCTGGCTCTCGTGGAGGGCGTTGATGGCGAGCTGGGTTTGGGTATTCTCGACTTTCAGGGAGTTGTTGAGCTGGTTGAGCTGCCCGATATAGGACCGGGTCTTTTGAGCGTTCCGGCGGATGAGGAACAGGATGACGACGAGCAGCACGAGGATAAAGACGGCCAGCAGGAGATAGTCCGTTTTGACCTTGTTCTTTTCTTCCAGCGATTGGATGGTATTGTGATCCTGCAGATGCTGGAGCTCGCTGGGGAAGTTGATGGACGCGTTTGGGTCGCCGGTGCTGTTGAGCGAATCGCGGGTATGGATCCAGCGATCGAGGGCCCGGTAAGCCTGTGCGAGATCGCCGGTTCTTTCGAGCCATAGTGCATGAAGCCGTTGCCAGGAGAGCTCTATATCGGGGTCATTGCGGTGATCGAGCGCTGCGCGGGCCTTGTCGAGATCCTGGTGGGCCTGTTCCAGCCGGTGTTGGCCGAAATGCAGGCCGGCGAGCTTTACCAGGACGATAAGGGCATTATCGGAGTCATGGCGGGCACGGAGATCGATATCTATGCTTTTTTGATACATCTCCGCGGCTTTGGCGGAGTCGCCCCGGGCCAGGAAGCAATCGCCCTGGTTGCCATAGACGACGCCCCGGGCGGTCTCGATATAGACGATATGGTTGGAATCATCGAGATAGCGGCGACCGGTATTGTTGATAAAGATCAACGTACTGTCGTAATAGTAGCCGGCGCTGTCGAAGCGGTTCATCGCGGCATAGCTTTCACCGATGTTGTCGAGATTGGACTGCTGATAGGCGAAGGCCCGGAAATCGGAACCGCAGGTCCCATATTCATGAAAGGCCTGTTCAAAGAAATGGCGGGCATCGGCGTAACGGGTCTGCTGATAGCTGGCCATGGCGATGCGCTGGGTATACTCCGCCATGGTACAGCTGTCGCTGAGCGGGAGTATGGCCTGCCGGCCCTTATAATAATAGAAAAGTGCGTTCTCGTATTTCTTTTGATATTGGTAGATCTCGCCTTTATTCAGCAACACCTTGGCATATTGTTGAGGGTAACGGGCCCGGACTTCCGGCGTGGACAGGACCTGGAGGCTACTGTCGACATAAAGCATGTCGCGGGAGAGATCGTGAGCTTGATAGAAGTAATAAAAGCCTTTGTAATCGTATCGCCGAAGCCGGTCGTTTATACCGGGTGTGCCGATCGCGTAGTAGCTGGAATCCAGGAACCGAAAGGCTTGCGGCGGTGGGAGATTGAGGCTGTCCAATGCATGGTAGACCTTGTCGAAGTAGACATTGTGATCTGCCGGAAAGGAGGACGGCCGGCGGCATGATAGAACCATCAGCATCGCGATGGCCGCGGCAGCGGTATAGTGGTAAACAAGGGTCTGGTTGGGTTGCAGAGGCATCCCTTCAAAGATAAGGGATTTAAAGCAAGGGGCTCTCCTCGAGAGCCCCACATGCTATTCAGTTGTCGTCCTGACGTTTGCCGCTACCCATTTCATCCGCGTCGTCTTCGTTTATTTTGGTAGGGCCGGTTTTGCTGTTCTGGTCCTGCTTGTGTGCACGATTAGCGGCGTTGCCCATGGCTTTATTAGGATTGGGACTGGGTTGTTTCCCGGTGACGTCTTCGGGCGAGGAGCCCTTCCAGGCGGATTGCTTTTTAGCATCCTGCTGCTGGCTTTGCTGATTGGATTGATTAGACTTTTCCATAACAATGGCTTTTGAGATAATATGCAATTCTTCTGCCAGCAATGCCCACGGATGCCACCGCTTATACGGATATCACGGGTCTGGAGAGTCCGGGTGAACCGATAGGCGTATCCTTTACTGAAGTATTCCTTCACTTCTCTACTGAATTATCTGTATTTCGCTGCGAAAACGCCACCGCAGCGCCATTTCATTGTTACTGTTTTCATAAGTAGTAACCTTTACTAAAAAAACAGTTACCATGAAAAAAGTACAAAGCATTTCCGAAAAGGCTTTTTCGACGATGGCAAAAATTCGCAGAGCCTATGAGCAAAGGATCGCCGGCGAGGCTATTTCGCTGGAGGCGCTCTTTTCACCGGAAGGGTTCCGGTTCGACCAATTTTGCAAGGAGTTCGGTATGCATCCCGACAGCGAGCTGCTGAAAGAACGTATCCGGGAATTCGGCGAGGCCACCGGCTGCTGGCTGCCGGGGGCAAAACACCACATCAGCTGCGCCTTGTATCTTTATCCGGGTGCAGATACCTACCGGATGTTCTGCATGATGAAGAACCTCACGCTGGGCTTTTATCTCAACGACGTCATGGGGCGGGATACTTTTTGTCATCTACCGCCGGACCGGCAGGCTTCTGCCCGGGCGATGACCCTGCGGATGTCGCAGCTGGATGCGGAGCTGCGTGTGGAGGCCGATGCCGAACCGCTGGAAGTGGTCAATGCTGAGATCCTGCGGGAATTCAGGGATCATTCCCCACAGTGGTGGTTCGAGCAATTCCTGGAGGTCTACAGGTATCATATCGGCATCACCCATACCGATGGGAATGTCATCGCGCAGGGCCGGATACCCGGGATCACGGAATACATGGACTACCGGTGTCATCTGGGCGGCGTCCATCATATCCTGATGTGGATCGAGTTCAGCGACGGGGCCTTTCTCGATTGGGAGCAATTGAGCCGGCACGGACTGGCGCAGCCGTTGAAGCGGCTACATTGGGTGGTGGCGGCGTTTGCCGGTTTGTCCAATGACCTCTTCTCCTTCGAGAAAGAGGTGATCGACAATGGATCGGATTCCAACCTCGTGATGATCGTCGCGTTGAACGAGAACGGGTACACGCTAGAGGACGCGATCGGCCGCGCGGCAGGCATCGTGAAAGGGCTGTTGCTGGAGCTGTTGTCGCTGCTGGATTTTTTTGCCGCAGAGAGCGGGAAATTGATGGAAACGCACCGGCCCCTGGGCATGCAGCTGCGGGCGCATCGCCAAGGGATCGTTCGCTGCGTGCAGGCCGTTTGGTTGTGGCATTGCTATTCGGGGCGATACAAGCGGGCGGAAAGTTTGTGGATCGAGACGAGGTTGGCTGCGAGCCCAGCGGCTTCCGCGACGGCCGGTTTTACGAGCCCCGGTGCCCCGGCGGGGGGCGGTTCGCCGGCTAGTTCTGCGGCAGTTTTTTCAGATAGAGGCTGATGGCTTTGCGCAGGGCCAGGTGATCGATGGGTTTTTTGAGATAGGTGCTGGCCCCTGCTTCCAGCAGCCGTTCGATATTGGCGGAGAAGATGTCGCCGGTGGTGATGATCACGGGAATGTGAGCCGTTGCGGGGTCTTGTTTCAGCCGGCGGATCGTTTCTTCGCCGTTTAGGTTCGGCATATGACAGTCCAGTAGGATGATGTCCGGGCTCTGGTCCGGACATTCTCTTATGGTCTCCAGCAACTGCAGCCCATCGCTGACGATGGTATAGGCACAGTGCATGTCCCGCAGGAACTGGGCGAGCAGGAAGGAGGTGAGCTTGTTGTCTTCGGCAACGAGGATAAAGGCCTTTTGGAAATCTTCGGCTTCGGGATCGGAGCCTGTGCCGTCCGGCAGGTCCCGCAGTTTTCCTTCGCGGAGCGGCAGGGCAACGGTGAAACGTGTTTCGCCATTGGGCGTGCTGTCGACGGTGATCGTGCCGCCCATGGCCTGTACTTTCGAACGGACGATATAAAGACCGAGACCCGATCCCTGGATATGGCCCGTTTTGCCGGTATAGAACAATTCGAAGATGGAGGCGATCCTTTCGGGGGGGATGCCGGGGCCGTCGTTGGATACGCTCAGGAGCCATTGAAAGCCGGAGCGTTTGACCATTACCTTCACCGTAGACTGTCTGGCGCCGTATTTAAAGGCATTGGTCAGCAGATTCGTGAGGACCTGGTTGACCGTCAAAGGATCGCTGATAATCACCTGCGGCATCAGGGGATCGATCTCCATTTCGAGGGTGAACTGTTCTCTCCGGGCCATGATCTTATGGACCTCGATGATCTTATCGAAATAGGTGGCCACCCTGAAGACTTCGTTGACGATGGTGGAGGTCTTGCCGGCTTCGATCTCCGCCATATCGAGCACGTTGTTGACGATGGCGATCGCGCCCGAGCTTACGGACCAGGCCGCATCGACGAGCGGTTCTACATGTTTCAGATGCTTGTCCTTGCGGACTGCTGTCCGCAGCAGCTGCGCGAGGTATTGGATATTGTCGAGCGCGCCGCGAAGCTCGTGGGTCAGCTGGGCGGCGAATAATTTGATCAGCTTGTTCGCCCGTTGCAGATCGTATTTGAGGTCGTTGCTTTTTACATAGGGTACGCTGATCATGGTCGTGATGGTAATGATGGAGCAGATGACGAGGAAATTGATCAGGAAGACGGCGGCGAAGGGAACGTTTTCGATGTGCCGGTACCCATTGCGGAAATACGCGAACTCCAGCGAGAGGAAGACGGCGGTGGCCGCTCCGAGGGCGATCATCCGCAAGCTGCGTTTTTTAAAGATCAGGAAGATGATGGCAAACAGCAGGATGATCACATATTCGAGATGAAAGACCTGGACCAGCAGGATGCCGAAATAGGTAATCGCAGTACATTGCGTGAAATAAAGCAAAAGGGCGGCGGCGGAATGTTTGCCTTTTTGATTGAGCGGAAGCACCAGGGTGTTGAGGAAGAATTCGATGACGAGAGGTATCACGACATCGAGCTGTCCGTGGAGATAGAACGACATGACAGTTCCTACCACGAGGACCGCGCCTGCTACTCCCACACAGATCTTATTGACGAGAACCACCCTGTTGATGTCCTCTTCGTCGCCGAGACCTGCCGTGCCAATGGATAAAAGTTTTGACAGTTTCATACCTCTGTGCCGGCGGCATGGCTAGCTCTGTTAAGATACACAATAAATCCTTAACTTGGAAGCCCAACGACGCCATATGAAAAAAAGAACATTTCTAAAACTATCTTCCGTTATGATGGCTGGTACTGCAATCACTCCGCTCGTCGATCTTGCACAAGGTGAGAAGATCACTAATTGGGCAGGCAATATTACCTATAGCACCACGGCCCTGCACAAGGCGATATCCCGGGACGAGATTCGTGACTGGGTGCGAAAACAGCCACGATTCAAGGTCCTGGGAACGAGACATTGTTTCAATGATATCGCCGATTCGCGGGATGAATTCCTGAGTCTGGCGTCGTTGAACAAGGCGGTTGCGCTCAACAAGGCGGCTTCTACGGTGACGGCGGAGGCGGGGACGCGGTATGGCGAGCTGGCGGTATTTCTGAACGATAATGGCTATGCGTTGCATAACCTGGCGTCGCTGCCGCATATCTCGATCGCGGGGGGCTGTGCGACGGCTACGCATGGGTCGGGAGTACACAACGGAAATCTGTCCAGCGCCGTGATGGGGATGGAGCTGGTGACGGCTTCGGGTGAGACGGTGCATCTTTCGCGGCACAAGGACGGCGGTCAGTTCCTGGGATCGGTGGTGCATCTGGGCGGGCTCGGTGTGGTCACCGGGCTGGAGCTGGCGATACAGCCCACTTACAATGTTCGTCAATATGTCTTTGAGAACCTGCCCATGGCGGCGTTGCAGCAGCATTTTGGCGCCATTATGTCCGCGGGATATAGTGTTAGTTTGTTTACCGACTGGCGCAATAAAAATATCAATGAGGTCTGGGTCAAGAGCAGGGTAGGAGGAACGGACGGGTTTACCGCCGTGCCGGAATTCTTTGGCGCGCGCGCCGCCACGCACGATCTGCATCCCATCAGGGCACTGGATGCGGTGAACTGTACGCCGCAGATGGGGGTGCCCGGCCCCTGGCATGAGCGCTTGCCGCATTTTAAAATGGGTTTTACGCCCAGCGCCGGCAAGGAGCTGCAGACGGAATATTTTGTCCCCTATGAGCATTCCTACGAAGCGATTATGGCGGTGGAAAAATTACACGAACGCATTTCGCCGCATCTGCAGATCACGGAGGTTCGGTGTATTGCGGCTGATGATCTGTGGATGAGTCCGTGCGGGCACCGGGCCTCGACGACCATTCATTTCACCTGGAAGCCCGAATGGCCGGCCGTGCATGCGTTGTTGCCGCTCATCGAGGAAGCGTTGGCGCCGTATCGCGCACGGCCGCATTGGGGCAAGCTCAATACGATTTCGCATGCACGGCTGCGGGAGCTGTATCCGCGGATGGGAGAGTTCCAGGAGCTGTTGCGGCATTATGATCCTACGGGGAAATTTCGCAATGCGTATTTGAACCGCGTTATTTGGGGAGTGTAGTCTTACGGCTCGCCTTCGCCTGGGCGCGGATGTGTTCGCGATGCTGCTCGCCCCAGTTGCGCAAGGCGTCGAGCACCGGCCGGAGGGTCAGGCTATATTCCGTAAGCCGGTATTCCACGGTTACCGGTGTGGTGTCATAGACGGTGCGGACGACAAAGGAATTTAATTCCAACTCTTTTAATTCTTTCGACAACACTTTGGGGGTGACGCCTTCGAGCGAGCGCTGCAGCTCGCGGAAACGCCGCGGGCCCTCTATGAGCGCGATGATGATGGGCATCTTCCATTTGCCGCCGATGACGTAGAGTGAGTCGCGTACGGCTGCGAGGTTCTTGTTGCAGGTGGCGCTGTCCTGGTGCCAGCAGGGATTCGATGGTTTTTTTATTTCGGGGGACATAATTTTTCATTTGCGCGTCCGCGGGGCGCTATCCTTTTGGATACCGCTATCCTTTGGGATACTGGTATCTTTTGGATATCGAAGGTAGGTAGCTTTGCGGTATGAAAAAAATAGTAAACATCACGTCGAGCCCCAGAGGGGCGGCGTCCAGCAGTATTCGATTGGCTAATGTAATTATCGATAAGTTGAAGACGGCGCATCCCGATGCCGTGGTGGAAACCATCGACCTGGTAAAGCGGCATTTTCCCCATTTGGAGGAGTCGCATCTGGCATCTTTTTATACGCCTGCCGAAAAGCATTCGGAGCAGGATCGGGCGGCGATCCGGCATTCCGAAGAAATGATCCGGGCCATCCGGGAGGCCGATATCCTGGTGATCGGGGCGCCGATGTACAATTTCAATATCCACAGTGTTTTGAAGGCGTGGATCGATCATATCGTGCGTTCCGGCGTCACGTTCCGGGTGTCCGAAGGCCGGCCGGAAGGGTTGATCGAGGGGAAGAAGGTGTATGTGGCTATTTCGTCCGGTGGAGTTTATTCGGAAGGTCCCATGAAGGCTTATGATTTTATCGAGCCTTATCTGCGGTTCATCCTTGGGTTTATCGGCTTGACGGATGTTACGTTCTTTCGCGCGGAAGGGTTCAGTGTGCCGGGCATCAAGGAGACCGCGATGGAGAAGGTCATCGCAGCGGTGACGGTTGACTAGCTGGTTGCGGCTGACGCCCATCCTTGCCGGTATATACGGGGCTACCTGCGATCTACGGCCTGATAGCTGCGCTAAAATAGTCGTGTGAGTATCTCGTCGCATCTTTTTACGGCAGCGTCGAAGGTGGTGGTTACGTTGGCCTTGCCTATGGCAAAGAGGAGGCGGGCGTCCTTCAGGGCGGCCAGGACATCGGGATTGGTGACCTCTGACAAAATGAGTTTGGTGCCCCGGTGGCTGAAATCCTTGTGAACTTCTTTTAGCGCCCGGATGCCGGTGGCATCGATCACCGGAACATGACGCATGCGGATGATCAGCACCTTGGGCGCTTTTTCGACTTGCTTGAGGGCGTCTTTGAACTTGTAGGCTGCACCGAAGAAGAGGGGGCCGGTGATCTCAAAGACTTCCGCGTGTTTGGGGAGGGGCAGGGCTTCGGCGAGGGTGCTTGTATATTCTTCGCCCGGGCGTCGTTCCTCCTCCGTGCGGGTACTTTCCTCGGAACTTATGCTCCAGGTGCTGACGCCGCTGGCGCGGGCTATTTGACGGATAAACAGGAATGCGGCGAGGACTATTCCGATCTCGATGGCAACGGTGAGATCGACCAGCACAGTGAGCAGGAAGGTGACTAGCAGGACGACCCTGTCATTCCAGGGACCCTTGAGGATGGCAACAAAATTTTCCCATTCGCTCATATTGTAGGCGACAACCACCAAGATACCCGCCAGGTTAGCCATGGGGATTAACGCGGCCCAACGGCCTACGAAGAGCATGATCAGCAGCAGAACGAAGGCGTGCGTAATGCCGGCAACCGGCGTCCGCCCACCGTTGCGGATATTGGTAGCGGTCCTGGCGATGGCGCCGGTGGCGGGGATGCAACCGAACACCGACGAGCAAATATTGGCCACTCCCTGGGCGATGAGCTCGGTGTTTGACCGGTGACTGCCCCCCATCATTCCATCGGCCACCACGGCTGAAAGCAGGGATTCGATCCCGCCAAGCAACGCGATCGTAAACGCCGGTTGGATCATGTGCCGGATCGTCGCCAGGTCGAGGTGTGGGATCGAAGGTGAAGGAAAACTGGAAGAGATCCGGCCAAACCGGCTGCCGATGGTCTCCACCGGCAAATGGAACAGCTGCACCGCGGCGGTCGAAAGGAGAATGGCCACCAACGATCCCGGGACCTTATGCGTGATTCTCGGCCAGAGAAGGGTGATCAACACCGTCACCAGGGCGATCGTCAGTGCATAGGGATTCAGGGTGTGGAAATGCCCGCCGAAGGATAACCATTTGTCGAGGAAATCGGCAGGCATCGTCGCCATGTTCAGACCGAGAAAGTCCTTTACCTGCGCCGAAAAGATCACGAGGGCGATGCCGCTGGTAAAGCCGACGATCAGCGGGTGCGGAATGAATTGAATGACCGTGCCCAGACCGGCAATACCCATGAGGATGAGCATGATCCCCGCAATAAAAGTGGCGACAATGAGCCCGGTGAGGCCGTATTGTTGCACAATACCATAGACGATAACGATGAAAGCGCCGGTGGGGCCACCGATCTGGACCCGGCTGCCGCCGAGCGCGGAAATGATAAATCCGCCAATAACGGCGGTGAACAAACCCTTTTCCGGTGAAACCCCCGAGGCTATACCGAAAGCGATGGCCAGGGGCAGGGCCACGATACCGACGATCAAACCCGCCAGCAGGTCCCGGGTGAACTGGGCCCTGCTATAGGAGCTTAGCGTATCCACTAGTTTAGGCCTGAAGCGCATATTGGTTGCAGTTATTTGATCTTCACCCAGAATTTCAGGAATATATCGATGTAATCTTCTACTACACAATAACCCGGAGGCATTCTCTCCAGGACATGATAGGTGGCTACCCTCGTGCCGGCGGGCATCCCGTCAAATTTCCTGTACAGGGTACGGTTATAGAATTTGTATAGCTGCGGTGTACACGGTATGTCGTCATCGATCTTCACAGTATCATTGATATTTTCGTAAAATGAATTGAAGAAATAGAAATTGTCGAACTGCGCGAAGTCAAGCTCGGTGAGATTGCCATGTATAAAGTGAACATTGGGCAGGGCAAGCAGGGAACTGGCCGTCTCCGCATGGCGGACCAGGTGCTTTCGCTGTTCGATGCCGAAGAATTGCACCCCGCGTTGAAAGTGCGCTCCCGCCACACAGAATTTTCCCACTCCGCTGCCGATATCCAAAACCCTGGCACCATAATGAGAAGCAAGGAACCCGCTCGCCAGTTTTGCTATGTGCAAGGGTGTCCAATGCAGGCGCGCCAGCGATTGGATCGGCTTCGGATACAGAAGGGTCAATTGGGTGTCGGTGCTGAACCAATGGTCTCTCATCGCACAAATGTATTCCGGCGGTAAGGAGCCTGCAATGCATTTTTGTCACTAAAAAAAGTGACATTTATCATTTTTAATGGCCTAACTTCGAAATATCTATGAGTATTAGCGGACTTTTTCCAATCGATAAATGGGATTTCAGGAGCCAGAGTGTTCTCAGGGACCTGCCGGCGGAAGATCTCGATGGGCTGACCGCCAATCAGATTGTACAGACCTATCGCAAAGGTGAGATCATTTTTAAGGAAGGCGGCCCGCCTTCGGGGATATTTTATATCATCAGTGGGAAGGTAAAAAAATACAAGGCCGTCGAAGGAAAGGGCGAGCAGATCATCTACATCGCTAATACGGGCGAGTTGCTGGGTTATCATGCGGTCTTGTCGCGGGAACGGTTCCCGGATTCCGCTTCGACTTTGGAGGAAAGCGAGATCGGGTTTATTCCCAAGGAAGATTTCATGGGGGTTTTGGAGCGGTCGACTATGCTGAGCGGCAGGTTATTGAAAACGCTTAGCCATGAATTCACCGTTTTTGTAAATGGGCTGGCCTTGTTTGCACAGCGCACTGTACGGGAGCGGCTGGCTTTGCAGCTGATCGTTCTCCGCGAGAAATATAAAGTGAATTTCCAGCCGGGCATACCAGTGGTGATCGATCTTTCCCGGGAAGACCTTGCGAGCCTGGTCGGTACGGCCCGGGAGAATGTGGTGAGGAGCCTTTCGCAGTTAAAGGACGAAGGTGCGATCCAGACAAAGGGGCGGAAGATCGTAGTGGTCGATGTGAAAAGGCTTATCGAGATTGCTGATTATAAGTAGTTTCACCCATCGCTTGTTTTAACTTTGGTGCTGCGGTGCGGAGCTATGGCGGCCTGAAGGAGCATAACTGCAAATCACCTATGTTTGCAGTGCCAATCCATGGAGTATTCTGCTAAAATATATTCGAGAATAGGAGAGCTGATGCAGGGGGTGCTGCCCGACGCATCGGCTTTTTTAGTTGGCGGGCTGCCTTCGCGCCGCTGGTATTCGGAGGCCGTCCTACAAAGCGGCGCCGCGGGCGATCCGGTAAACCTCCCCCCTAAGGCACGGGCCGCTCTGAACCTGCTGGAGCGCCAGGTGGGTCTGCACCTGCCCATGGAAGTACGTATCGAACTGCGGTCGAATATTCCGTGGGGCAAGGGACTGTCCTCCAGCTCTACCGATATCCTCAGCGTGCTATGCGTGGCAAACGCCTTTTTAAAAACGGAGCTAAGCCCCGACGACTTGTACCGGATCGCGGCGCAAGTAGAGCCCACGGACCCGTGCCTGTGTGACGATATCCCCGTTTTTTACCAACATACCGGCTGCCGCGGCGCCACCATCGATCTGCCGCCGGTGACGCTGCTCTATTTCGACGCCGCGCCCGGGACGAGTATAGATACGCTGGCGATGCCGGACAACTGGGATCCCGGGGCAGGACGATTCTTTTCCTGGCTGTTGCGACGGCTGATCCGAGCCGCGGCGGATGCGGATTACGGGCAGCTGTTCGACGCCATCACCTACAGCGCCGAATACAATCAGCAATTGCTTCCCCTGCCTGGTTTTGCCGAGCTGTACAGGCTGGCGGAGGAGAACCATGCGGGACTCATGGTGGCCCATAGCGGCACCGTCGCCGGTGTGTTGACGACGCCGGACAGGGCGGCCGAACTGCTGCCGCGCGTGGAAGCGCTCGCCAAAAGCCGCGAGGTATACCTCGAACATTATAATTCACCCTATCATCAAACCCTATGCACCGTTTTCCCCGCCCGCTGATGTTTGCCGGGACGGCTTCCGATGTCGGCAAGAGCATGATCACCACCGGCTTTTGCCGCATCCTGCGACAAGATGGGTATCATCCTGCCCCCTTCAAAGCGCAGAATATGAGTCTCAACAGCTATGTGACGCCGGAGGGACTGGAGATAGGCAGAGCGCAGGCGGTGCAGGCCGAAGCAGCGGGCATACTCTGTAACAGCGATATGAACCCCGTGCTGCTGAAGCCTACCGGCGATATGCATTCGCAGTTGGTGCTTAATGGCAAACCCGCGGGCAACCAAAGCGCCTATGAATATTTCATGGGCAAAGACAAGGCGGCTTTGTGGGAAGAGGTCAAATGCGCCTACGACCGGCTTGCCAAACAATATAACCCCGTGGTGCTCGAAGGGGCGGGCAGCATCGCGGAGCTGAATCTCAAGAAACGGGATATCACTAACATGCGGATGGCGCTTCATGCGCAAGCCGATGTCTATCTCATCGCGGATATCGATCGCGGCGGGGTCTTTGCCAGTGTCTATGGCACGCTGGCCTTGTTGCCGCCGGAAGAGAAGGCGCTGATCCGCGGGGTGATCATCAACAAATTCCGCGGCGATGCGCGGTTGTTCGAAAAGGGAAAAGAGCAGCTGGAATCGCTCACGGGCGTGCCGGTGACCGGTGTGCTGCCCTTCTTCCGGGATATCCATATCGAAGAAGAGGACTCTGTGGCCTTGCGCCAGCGTCCCCGGGAACACAGGCCGGGGGCTGACAACATCGCCGTGGTCCATCTTCCGCATCTGTCGAACTTTACCGATTTTGCCGCGCTGGAACGATCCGGCCTGCATGTGTATTATACCGATGATCCGGCCGAGCTGCGGCAGGCGGCGATCATCATCCTGCCGGGCAGCAAGAATACCATCGGGGATCTGTTGTATATCCGCGAACGTGGGCTGGACCGGGTGATCCTGGCAGCGGAGGCCGCCGGGGTGGTCGTCGTAGGCATCTGCGGCGGCTACCAAATGATGGGGCTCACGATAGCCGATCCCTATGGAGTGGAAGGCGAGCCGCGGACGACCGATGGACTGGGATTGCTACCGGTGCACACCGTATTGTCGAAAGAAAAAAAGACCTTGCGGCGGCGGATGCGGTATGGGTCCGCCAATGGCCCTCTCGTCGAAGGCTATGAGATCCATATGGGGCACACCGAAACGGGGAACAAGGAAGAACATCCGCTCAACCATCCGCAACATCCCGCGGACAAAACGGATGGCTACCGTCTTTCCGCCAAATGCTGGGGCACCTATCTGCATGGTATCCTCGACAACCGAAAGGTGATGGAAGACCTTCTCCGTCAGGCAGGCATCACCCATACACCGCTGCCCGATTACCGGGCCTTTAAAGAACGACAATACGACAAGCTGGCGGAACAGCTGCGGCAGCATCTCGATCTGGCATTTATTTATAAGCAACTGGCAAAATGATATGATCGAAGGACATGGCGACGACGCCTGGAAATACAATAGCCCTATAAAGGCGGATTTCAGCAGCAATGTGCTCTATGGGCCATTGGATGACAGGCTCCTGGCGCATCTGCGCGAGGTGCTTCCCAACGTCACGCATTATCCCGAAGCAGGCGCCCGGAGGTTGCAGAAAGCGGCGGCGAAGGCCTATGGGGTGGATGAGGGTAGATTGCTGGCGACCAATGGCGTCACGGAGGCCATCTACCTGATCGCGCAGGCCTTTCGCGAGCGGGAGGCGGTGATCTATACGCCGGCTTTTGCCGAATATGCCGATGCCTGTGCGGTCCAGGGCATGAAGATCAGCTACCGCGACTGGGCCGATTTGCGTACCGGGAGGCTGCCAAAGAACGGACTGGTCTTCTTATGCAATCCCAACAACCCTACGGGGTGGACGGTCGCGCTGAAGACATTTGGCGAATACCCGGATGCGTTATTTGTCGTCGATGAGTCTTATATCGAATTTGCACCGGGGGCGTCGAGCGCACTTAACCAAAACCAGGGCAATGTCCTGGTGCTCCGGTCGCTCACCAAGAGCTGCCGCATTCCGGGGTTGCGGGTAGGTTTTGTGATCGGACCGGAGCCGCTGGTCACGTCCTTACGCGATAGGAAGATGCCGTGGTCGGTGAATCGGCTCGCGATAGAAGCAGGGTTGTATATTTTTGAACATCCACAGGACTTTAAAGTTCCCGTGGAGCGGCTGCGCGCTGAAACGGTAGCATGGCAGGAGGAGTTGCGAGCGACCACAGGTTGGAAAGTGTGGGATACCGATACCCATTATTTTTTGATCGGGACGCCGGAGCCGATGAAGATGAAACTGTTGCAGGAATATGGGCTGCTGGTACGGGACGCTTCGAATTTCCAAAACCTCGGGCCAAACATCATCCGCGTGGCTTGCGGGTCCCCGGATCACAATCGATTACTCACCGAAGCTTTGGGCGAATGCGCGAGGGCTGGACGATGATCGTGCCGTTGGGGTTGGGCTATCTGGCCGACCTTCTGTGGGGCGACCCGCAGGGCTGGCCGCATCCGGTGCGGGCGTTCGGGGCTGCGATTGCAAGGGGCGATCGCATGCTCAACCGGGGGAGCGGACGGCTGATAAAAGGCACGATACTCGTCGTCGTGCTGTGCACCGCGGTCTTTGCAAGCAGTTATTGGGGGTTAAAGGTATTGCAAGCCTGGTGGCTGCCGGCTTATTATATCGTCGCCAGCATCGGCGTATTCTATTGCCTGGCGAATCGCAGCCTTTTACAAGAAGGCCAGGCGGTGCTCGACGCGCTAAAAAGCGAGGGGCTGGACGCCGGCAGACGCAGGCTTTCAAGGATCGTAGGCCGCGATACGAGGCAGCTGAGCGAGCAGCAGATACGGACGGCCGTGCTGGAGTCGATGTCGGAAAATCTCAGCGACGGGGTGGTCGCGCCGTTGCTGTTCTATCTGGCAGGCGGATTGCCGGCGATGCTGCTGTACAAAATGATCAACACGCTGGACTCTATGATCGGCTATAAACGCGAATCCTACCGGCTGTTCGGGCGCGCGGCGGCGAGACTCGATGACGTTGCTAATTTTTTCCCGGCGCGATTCACGGCCTTCGTGATGGTGCTCGTTACGGGCAGCCGGCGCGCCTTAAGGTATATCTTCCGCTATGGGCGTGCACACGCGAGCCCCAATTCGGGTTATCCCGAAGCGGCGCTGGCAGGTATCCTAAACTGTCGCTTTGGTGGACCAAATCATTACAAAGGCATCCTCGTCGAAAAACCCTATATCGGGGAAAACCAAAAGGTTCTAACCGATAGAGATTTTCGATATGTCAAATATATTAATCATGCCGTGACGCTGGTCACGGTGATCTTTGTAATTTCATGCGTTTTGCTAACAGTATGGAAGCTCTGAATGGAAAGTTGTTTACGCCCGAAGAGGCGACAGTGCTGCAGGAGATCATCCTGCACCGAAGGGACGTGCGCGGCAACCGGTTTGTCGACCGGCCGCTGGAACCTATAGCCATCGACCAGATCATCACGGCGGGGTTGCATGCTCCTTCGGTGGGGTTCTCGCAACCCTGGGAATTCGTGATCATAACGGACAAAGACACACGCCAGGCAGTCCGGGATAGCTTTGACGAGGCCAATGCAGCGGCGGCGGGTGTCTTTGCGGCGCGGGGCCAGGAGTATTGCCGGTTGAAGCTGGAGGGCATTCTCGAGTCGGCGGTGAATATTGCGGTCTTTTATAAGCCCAATAAAAACGGGCCCGTTCTGGGGCAGACCAGCATGCCGGAAGTAGGCGTGTATAGCGTGGTGTGTGCAGTACAGAACATGTGGCTGATGGCCCGGGCGCTTAACATTGGACTCGGATGGGTGAGCATCCTCGATCCGGAGAAGGTGAAGGGGATCGTGGGCGCCGCAGCGGATTCGAAGCTCGTGGCGTATCTGTGCGTGGGCTATACCGATGGGTTCTATACAAGACCCGAACTCGAGCTGCTGGAATGGGAACGGCGGAAGGACCGCGATTCGGTAATCAGAAAGATTTGAATATGAAGATATATACAAAGAAAGGCGACGCGGGCATGACGGGCCTTTTTGGCGGCAAGCGCGTGTACAAAGACGATGTCAGGGTCGATTGTTATGGCACGCTGGACGAGGTCAACAGCACCATCGGGCTACTGCGGGTGAAGCTGGGTGCGGAGCACGAGTGGCAACCGAATCTGCACCGGATACAAAAGGATATGATGGACATGATGTCGCATCTGGCCCGGCCTTCGGACTGCAAGAAAGAGAACAGCAACCCCCGGCCGGTAGAAGGCGCCGCGTTTTGCGAGCAATGGATCGACGAGCTGGAAGCGGCCATGACGAGCCCCAGCGATTATTTTCTCTTACCCGGCGGCAACGAGGTCTCGGCCATGTGTCATATGGTCCGCACCCAGATGCGCAGGGGCGAGCGGCTGCTGGTGACATTGATGAAAGAGGATACGGTCGAAGACTATATCCCCGCTTACATTAACAGGCTATCCGATCTTTTCTTCACCCTGGCGCGCGCTGAAATGGATAAGGCCGGTGTGGCCGAAGAAAAATGGCAATTATTCCTTTACAAACGCCGGACTACTTTGCCGCCGTCGCCGCAGGAATAAGCTACCGGATAAGGAGCAGGGTGCCTTTGTAGACCTGCTTGCTCCCGTCGCTAAAACGCATAACCAGCTGGTAGATGTAAGTACCCGGCGGCGCGGGTTGTCCATCGAGATAGCCATTCCAGCCGCGGGACGGATCTCCCGGGGTGGCGTCATGGGTTTGGAAGACGATCTGGCCCCAGCGACCGAAGACGGTAAGTTGCTCGATCTGGCTACCAGTGGGTCCCGTGAGCACATAAAAGATGTCGTTATGCCCGTCGCCATTGGGCGTAAACGCGTTGGGGATGCTTAGCGGAGTGTAGACATCGACGAGGATATAGCCGCTGTCCGTTCCACAACCGGTAGCGGTGATCGTAAACTTATAATCGGTGGTCGTGCGCGGCGAGGCTATGGGGTTTTCGATGGTGCTGTCGGAGAGGGTGGCGCCGGGTGTCCATAACCAGGAGTCGATAGTGCCGGTGACGTCGGGGTTCAGCGTGACGGTCTGACCATAACGGATGCTGAGGGTTTGATTAGGGCCGATCGTGGGTGGCGTGATGATGTGAACAGGGATGCTGTTGGATTTGGCGAGACCGCAGACGTCGTCGCTGGTGATCACACAGGTGACGATATCGCCATTACGGAGGCTGTCGGTATGGTAGGCTGCGCTGTCGTCGCCGGGGACGGGGTTGCCGTCGAGCAGCCATTGGAAAGTAGGTTGCGCAGAACCGTTAGTTACGTGCGCGTCGAAGATGACCGGAATAGTACCACAGGCGGTAGTGTCGCTGGCGCTGATGGTCACGGCGGCGGTGCCATGGGGATCGATGAGCAGGGTGATCTTGTTGGATGTGTCCTGCAGAAGCCCACCGGTGCAGCCTGCCGGCGCGGTGAGGATGCAATAGACCTGATCCCCGTCCGCGAAGAGATTATAGGTATAGGTGGGACTGCTCGTGCCGGCGTGGATGCCGCTGACGTCCCACTGATAGCTGGGATCGGGACCGGGGTCGGTGGTTTGGGCGGTGAAGGTGATCGGTGTGCACACGGGTGTGCTGGTGGCCGTGGCGGTGATGGTGATGGAGGGAGTACCGGCCTGCGTGTTGTTGACGTATACGCTATCCGAGGTTTGTGTATGACCGAGCACGTCCGTGGCTACAGCATAATAAATACCCGTTTCGCCGGGGGTAAGGCTCGAGTCGATGGCCGTGGTCAGCTTGTACTCGACGATGCTGTGAGGGGACTGACCGATGTAAAAATTACCCCGGATATCCCTGCTCATGGCTTCGGCATTGCTGCCGAAAGCAGGGTTTGTGTTCAGTACGGTGGTGCCCTGAGTGGCGCCGGGGGCCCAGCGGACCAGCGTATTGGTGTTTACATAATCGATAAAGAGCGTGTCATCCCCATCGACCCAGAAATCGCCTGCTAAGGACTGAGTATTGTTGCCGTAAACGATCTGACCATTCCCTGCCACCGTCGTGCCGTTTGGGCTACCTTGCGGGATGCGCCAAACCGTATTTGACGCTACGTCCAGGACGAAGAGATTGCCCGCTGCATCTTTCTGGAGGCTCAGCCAAAATGGGGCCTGGTTTGCATATTGCAGGGGAGGGAGAGTGGCATAGGTAACCGGGGAATCGGCGCCGGGTGTCCATTTCATCACCTTTCGGGTGATGTTATTGTTGTAATACATGTTGCCGTCACAGTCGGGCAGCATACCGTGGGGGTCGCCAACATAAAAGTTGAGCAGGACATTCGTCGTTAACAACGTAGTACCGTCCGTTTCTTTCGGGGACCATTTTTGAATACGGTCATTGAACGTGTCCCATGTATACAGGAATCCCTGGTCGTCCATGTAAATAGTAACGACGTTGTTAAGCTGATTGGCAGCCGAACCCTTGCCATCGCCTCCGGCGACGATGGTGCCCGTGGTTGAGCCCGGTGTAAACTTCCGGATCGCGAATGCATTGGGATCGAATGCATATAGGTTGCCGGCCGTATCGAGGCAAATAGTAGAAGGGGAGATGTTGGTCGCTACGAGGATGCCAGGCGTGTCGAGGGATTGCGCACCGAATGTGGAGTCGATGGGCTGGCCGTTCCGATACCAGACGATCTTTCGCAAGGCGTGATCGGAGCTCAGAAAAAGAGAGGAGCCAAGACAATAGTCTTTGCTGGTATTGATGGTCAGGGGAAAGGAGCACTGGGCCATGCCGTTGAGGGCGGGTGTCAGGGGAAGGAAGAAGGAAAAGAGCCGGGGTAGAAGTCTCTTCATCTCTCAAAAAACGCGGTTTTTGTCTACGCGGGCTAGCACGCATCTGTTAAACAAAAATGAAAAAAAACTAACCGGGCGCACGGCGTATATTCGCGCCATGAAACCGAGCCTTGGCGAGGTTCCATTAGACAATTGAAAAGACAAAAATCTCCTGATGAAGTATTCTCAATGGATCGGTATCGCGGCGGTATTGATGATCATAACCGGCTGTTTTTTGCCCTGGGCTTACTTTCCCGACCTGAACAAGGATTTTACGGGATTCTTTTCCGAGCAGAACCGGTATGGCCGGCCGGGTAAGGTGTTGGTCTTCTTTGGGGTGCTTGTGATCATTTGTTTTCTTATCCCTAAGATCTGGGCCAAACGCACGAATATTTTTCTGGCGGGGGTTATGTTGGCCTGGAGCTTCAAATCGTATTTGTTGTATAGGGCGTGTTATCGGGGGATCTGTCCATCTCCGCGTATAGGTATCTTCTTAGTCCTTGGTGGGGCGGTGATCGTGATGATCGCGACGCTTACGCCCAGGTTGCCGGTGAAACAGGATCATGCGGCCGGTGAGAGCCGGGAGCAGCGGCCGGGCGCTAAAGCTGAATAAGCCGGGCGACGCCAAAGGCGCAGCCTGCAGCCAGAGCGCCGGTGATCATCACGCGGATCGCGCCGCCGATGGGGTTGACGCCCGTCATCAGGCTTTTGAAATACCCGAAGATAAAGAGACAGCAGAGGGTGATGAGGGCGGAGATCTTCAGCCCCGAGAGCCCATCCGTCACAAAGAAATAGGGGCTCAGGGGGATAAGACCGCCTACGATATAGGAGCACCCGATGTTGAAAGCGCTTTTACGTGCCCGTTGTGGATCGGGTTTGTCGAGGCCCAGCTCGTATTTCATCATAAAATCGACCCATTTGTCTTTGTCTTTCGTCATTTCCTCCACGGCCTGCTGCTGTACATCGCGGCTTAGACCGAGACCCGCGAAGAACTCCCGTACTTCCTCCCGCTCCCGGTCCGGTACATGATCCACTTCGTCGTATTCGCGGCGTAGTTCGGCATTGTAGTGATCCATCTCCGTTTTGCCCGCCAGGTAGCCACCGAGCCCCATCGCGATGGAGCCTGCCGCGATCTCGGCCAGCCCGGCGATCCAGATGAGATTGAGATGCTGGTTGCCTACGGCGCCGCTTAGACCCGCGGCAAGGGCGAAGGGAACGGTGAGCCCGTCCGACATGCCGATGACGATATCCGTGAGGATCTCGGAGCTGCGCATGTGTTGTTCGACGTGGGGGTCCTGAGCAGTGGCGATTTGGTGCATGCGGTAAAAATAGGATTAATCCAACACTTTCAGACTTTCGCGGACGATATCGACGCACTCCAGCAACTGATCGCGGTTGATCACGAGCGGCGGCGCCAGCCGGATCTTATCGCCATGCGTAGGTTTGGCGAGGAGGCCATGGTCTTTGAGTGACAAGCAGAGCTCCCAGGCCGCACCCGAGCGGGCATGGTTGATGAGAATCGCGTTGAGAAGGCCCTTGCCGCGGACCTCGCCGATATGCGGGTTTTGAAGAGTACGGATCTCCTGGCGGAAGAGTTCACCCAGGGTGGCGGCATTTTCCGGAAGCCTTTCCGCTTTAAGGACGTCGAGCGCGGCGATGGCCACTTTGCAGGCGAGGGGATTGCCACCATATGTCGAGCCATGTTCGCCGGGGCGGATAGTCAGCATAATAGGGTCATCCGCAAGAACCGCGGAGACGGGGAGCATGCCGCCGCTGAGAGCCTTGCCCAGGATGAGAATGTCGGGACGTACAGACTCGTGGTCGCAGGCGAGCATTTCGCCGGTACGGCCCAGACCCGTTTGGATCTCATCGCCGAGAAAAAGAACATTGGCCTCTTCGCACAGAGACTTAGCCTCATGAAGATATCCCGCATCGGGAACCACGACACCTGCTTCGCCCTGGATGGGTTCTACGAGGAAGCCCGCGACATGCGGATCGGAGAGGGCCCCGGCGAGGGCTGCCGTATCGTTATAAGGAATGATGACGAAGCCGGGTGTGTAAGGCCCAAATTGGCTTTTGGAATCGGGATCGGTGCTAAAGGAGATCACCGTGGTGGTGCGGCCGTGGAAATTGCCGGCGCAAACGATGATCTTTGCTTTCCCTTCCGGAATGCGTTTGACCTGGTAACCCCAGCGCCTGCAGAGCTTGATGGCAGTCTCCACGGCCTCTACGCCGGTGTTCATGGGTAGCACCTTGTCGTAGCCGAAATAAGCCGTGATGTACCGGGCATATTCCCCTAAAAGATCGCTATGAAAGGCACGGGACGTCAGTGTTAGTCTGCCGGCCTGCTCCATCAGCGCGCCTACGATTCGGGGATGACAATGGCCCTGGTTGACGGCGGAATAGCCGCTGAGACAGTCGTAATACCGGCGACCGTCGACATCCCAGACGTACACGCCGGCTCCCCGGGTAAGGACCACCGGGATGGGGTGGTAATTGTGGGCACCATATTTCTCTTCGAGCTCGAGATACTGGAGCGACAGATCGCTATGGGAAGTCATGACATTCATATAAAATGGAGGTAAAGGTAATAAAATATTGTAAATCAAAACATTGCGTCTATCTTGCCGAGGCCAGGGGCGATATCGTTACGAGTGGTGATCGAGGAGATCGAGATTCGCTGCGAGGAATGCTATGTGTTGCGGTGTGTTCACTTATCGCAAGATACGATAATTATGGCTAAAATGGAAGCCGGGACGGGCCGGCGCCTGGTCTTTGGGGAAGATGGCGAAGAAGCTGGACCCACTGCCGGTGAGCGAGGCGTAGAGGGCGCCGTGGGCGTAGAGGGTAGGTTTTATAGCGGCGAGCTCGGGATGCAGCTGGAAAATAGGTTGCTCGAAATCATTGACGACCTGGTCGCGCCATTGGGGAACAGGTCGGGCGATGATGCTGGTGAGCGGGGTGGGGTTTTCGGCGGGGGTGCAAAGCGAGAAGGCTTTGGCGGTGCTGATGTGGATGCCGGGGTCGACGAGCGCTATGGAGTATGCGCTAAGATCGAGGGTTACCGGCGTGAGCCGCTCGCCGCGGCCTCCGCCGAGACAAGGGGTATTGAGGATAAAGAAGGGGCAGTCGCTGCCGAGCTGTGCGGCATACTGCAGCAATTGTTCCTGGCTGAGACCGAGATGGAACTGCGTGTCGAGTGCTTTGAGGGTCCAGGCCCCGTCAGCCGAACCGCCGCCGAGGCCGGCGCCGATGGGGATGTTCTTCAGCAGGTGGATGTGGACCGCGGGTAGCCCGGGGAAATCTTTTTTGAGGAGCTGCCAGGCCCGAAGACAGAGGTTGTGGTCCGGGTCGCCGGGGATGGGGAGGCCGTAGGCGGTGAAGCGGGGTTCTCCGTTTTCCCGGATGCATTCGAGGGCGTCGCACAGCGGCAAGGGGTAAAAGATCGTTTCCAGATCATGATAGCCATCCGGGCGACGGCGGAGAATGCGCAGTCCGAGATTGATCTTACAATTGGGAAAAGATAGCATGTGTTAGGCGTAGGCTCACCTTGTTTTGCGCCGGCTGTTGATCTCGTCGCGGATCGCGATGGCGCGGATATAGTCCTCCTGTTCGAGCACTTCGTTGAGCAGGGAGGTCAGATCGTCCATGGAAAGAGCTTTGAGGTCTTCGCGGGCGCCGCTTTCGGTAGTGGAAACGGTGGCCGTGGCAGAGGTCTTCTTTTTCTTGGAAGAACTGTCTTCCATGAGTATACCGGCGCTATCGAGAATATGTTCGTAGGTGAAAATGGGGCAGCCGAAACGAACGGCGAGGGCGAGGGCGTCGCTGGTGCGCGAGTCGATCTCAACGGTATCGTGTTCGCTGACGCAGACGAGCTTGGAGTAGAAGATACCTTCCTGCAGGTCGCAGATGATGATCTCCTGGAGATCGATGGTGAAGGCGCTCATGAAGTTCTTCATGAGATCATGGGTCAGAGGGCGGCTGGGGTGCATTTTTTCCAGCGCTACGGCAATAGCCTGGGCCTCAAAACCTCCGATCACTATTGGCAAGCGTCTTAGTCCGTTTACTTCGCCCAGCACAACCGCATAGGAGTGGGTTTGCGTGATGCTATGTGACAAGGCTACTATTTCCAGTTCGATCTTCTTCATAAAATATTATGCGAAAATAGGGTTTTTTCGCAAAAAAATCGACTGGCTCGAAAGGCCCCTCGATTACGCTAACCCCTTCAATTTCTTTACTGCTTCGATCATTTTGGGTACCACGTCGAAGGCATCGCCTACGATACCATAGTCCGCGGCCTTGAAAAACGGGGCTTCCGGATCTTTGTTGATAACAACGATAACCTTGCTCCGGTTCACTCCGGCCAGGTGTTGGATAGCCCCGGAGATGCCGATGGCAATATAAAGATTAGGCGCAATAGCTATGCCCGTTTGTCCCACGTGCTCATTGTGCGGACGCCAGTGCGCGTCTGCGACCGGCCGGCTACATGCAGTAGCGGCTCCCAGCAGGTGGGCGAGCTCTTCGATCATACCCCAGTTTTCGGGGCCTTTGAGGCCACGGCCGCCGCTTACTACCAGCTCCGCTTCGGTGAGGGGGATCTCGCCGGAAGCCGTTTTTGTCGACATGACCTTGACCTTTGGCGTAGGTGAGGCCGCGGTCACGGACACGATCTGTGCGGAACCTTCGCCTTCTTTTACGGTGTAGGCATTGGGGTTGAGACCGATGACCTTAAAGGGTGTGTTGAGGGCGATATTGGCAAAGGCTTTGCCGGAGAAAACAGTCTTTTTTACGACGAAACCGTTAGCCGTATCCGGCAGGGCGATGACGCCAGTAACGAGACCTGCTTTGAGGCGGACAGCCACGCGGGGAGCTACTGCCTTACCGGTGACGTTATTCGGGAAGACGAGGACGCCCTCGCCGGCGGGGGTTACGATATCGGCAATCAGCCGTGCATAGACCTGGGCGTCGAGGGTATTGAGGCTTTCCTGGGCGGCGTGATGGATCTTTTTGACACCGAATCCTCCGAGTTTTGCAGGGTCGCTTGCGATGGTGCCGAGCAGGATGCCTTCGGCTGTGGTACCGAGTTGGGCCGCGAGGGCGGCGCCATAGCTCAGGGCTTCCAGCGAGCTCTTTTTAACATGTCCTTCGGTATGATCGATGAAGATGAAAACTGACATAGCAATGCTTTTGTGATAAATGTTTTAGTGAGGGTTCGTTTGTATTCGTTTAGAATACCCGTGCTTCTTCGTGAAGCAGGCGGATGAGCTCGGCCGGGTTGTCGGCGGGGACCAGCTTCACACCGGCTTTTGCGGGGGGCAGTTCGAACGAGACGATGCTCGTCAACGGTTCCGCGGCAACAGGTTCTACAACTTTAAGCGGTTTGGTACGGGCGCTCATGATGCCCTTCATGTTGGGGATGCGTTGTTCGGCGACGCCTTTCTGACAGGAAACGACGGCAGGAAGCGCGACCTCGTCCGTCTCTTCGCCGCCTTCGATCTCGCGGACGACCGTTGCCGTGGTACCGTTGAGGTCGAATTTTGTTGCCAGGGAGATATAGGGTAGATCAAGCAGTTCTGCGACCATGCCGCCAATTGCCGAACCGTTATAGTCTATAGTTTCTTTACCGGTGAAGACGAGATCATACCCACCCGTGCGTGCGACTTCGGCGATCTGGGTTGCGATATAATACGGATCATGGCTGTCGGCGTTGACGCGGATGGCTTCGTCGCCACCGATGGCAAGCGCCTTTCGGATGATGGGTTCGGTGTCTGCGGCTCCTACCGTCACAAGATGCACGGCGGTCGAAGCATCCTTTTCTTTTAGCTCGATGGCCCGGACCAGGGCGTACCATTCGTCATAGGGGTTGATGATCCATTGGACCCCGTCGCCCGCGAATTTCGTATTGTTATTGGTAAAGGCTATTTTCGCCGTTGTATCCGGCGTCTTGCTGATACAAACCAGGATCTTCATTGCGTAATTGTTTTGATTTTCAAGCGACTTGGTTTTTGGTTGTTTATGCAACTAACCCAAAGATAAGTGAAGAAACTAACATTCGGTAGCATTTGTATAAAAAAATTTCAGGGGGATGGACAGGATCGAAAAATTAAAAGAATTTCTGCTGGCGGAGCCAGACGATCCATTTGTGAAACATGCATTGGCGTTGGAGTATATCAAGATCGGGGAGACATCCGCTGCCCGGCGGTTATTGGAGGAGGTGTTGACGAAAGACCCCGGCGCCGTGGGTTCGTATTATCAATTGGGAAAATTGCTGGAGGCTATGGGAGAGGTGCAGCGCGCGATGGAGTGGTACGAAAAGGGGATGGCGGCGGCGAAGGCTGCGGGGGAGCGAAGAGCGTACAATGAATTGCAGACGGCATATGAGGAGCTTTTGTAGATTTGCCGGATGGACCTGTTTTCCGCGTTTCAGGAATATATAGTGAAAGAGCAACTATTTACTGCCACGGACCGGCTATTACTCGCCGTCAGTGGGGGCATGGATTCCGTTGTCTTGCTGGACCTGTGCAGCCGGGCGGGATATGACGTCTCGGTGGCGCATTGCAATTTTTGGTTGCGGGGAGACGAGAGCCGGCGCGACGAACGATTCGTGCGGCAGCTGGCGGCATCCTATGGGCGGGAGGTGGTCGTCGAACACTTCGATACAGCCACCTATGCGGAGGACCGCCGCATCTCCATACAAGTGGCGGCCAGAGAGCTGCGGTATGCGTGGTTTTCACGGATATTGGCGGAGAAGGGGCTGCGATATATTGTTACGGGGCATCACCGGGATGACAATATCGAGACCATGCTGATGAATTTCTTTAAAGGTACGGGGATCGCGGGAATACGGGGGATGTTGCCCAAACACCGGGACGTCGTGCGGCCCCTGCTTTTTGCGCCGCGGGAGGCGATCCGCGATTATGCTGTCGAACGAAAGTTGCCTTGGGTCGAGGATAGCTCCAATGCGTCGGACAACTATACCCGGAATTATTTCCGGCACCAGGTGATCCCCGTGATCGGTCAGGCATATCCGGGAGTCCTGGAGAATCTGAACGCCAATCTGAGCCGTTTCCGGGAGATCGAGGTGTTGTACCGCCAGGCGGTGGATGGGCGGAAGAAGAAGCTATTGGAGTTTAATGGCAACGAGGTGCATATTCCCGTACGGAAGCTGCTGGAAAGCGAGGCGCTGGGGACGATGCTGTACGAGATCCTCGGGCCCTATGGCTTTTCGCCGCAGCAGGCGGAGGCCTGTCGCGAGCTGTTGCATAGTCCCAGCGGCCGGTATATCGCTTCGGTTTCGCATCGGGTGTTGAAGAACCGTGAGTGGCTGATCATTACGCCGCTCGAGACGCAGACGGCGACAAATATCCTGGTCGAGGAGGGGGCTTCTACCGTGCTTTTTGCGGGCGGTGCCTTGAAGTTGCAGCGGATGGCACGGGAACGGGTGGGGGGATTGGATCAGGGGCCGCGGGTGGCGCTCGTGGATGCGGCGGTGGTGCGGTTCCCGCTTTTGTTGCGGCCGTGGAAGGAGGGGGATTATTTCTATCCGCTGGGAATGCCGAAAAAGAAAAAATTAGCGCGTTTTTTTATCGATAATAAGTTGAGTGTGGCACAGAAGGAAAAGATCTGGGTGGTGGAGATGGATAAAAAGATCGTTTGGGTCGTCGGGATGCGGATCGACGACCGGTGCAAGCTGCGGGCCGGTACAAAGGAGGTGTTGCGGATTGAATGGGAGCTAGACCCCGGGGTTAGAACCGGGGATGTTTGATCTGCTCGAGGAAAATGGAGGCCGCTTCGGGGCGGACTGCGATGGTAAAGATCACACCATAAATGGCGCCCCAGAGGTGGGCATCGTGGTTGACGTTATCGCCGCCGCGTTTATTCATGTAGATCGTATAGGCCAGGAAGAGGATCACGAAAAGGATCGACGGCATTTTTATCCCCCAGAGCCAAAGGGTTTCCCAGGGGTCGATGAGGATAAAGGCGAACTGCACAGCGACGACGGCGCCGGAGGCGCCCAGACTGCGGTAGTTGTAGTCGTCGTGGCGTTTAATGTAGGTCGGGATATTGGCTACGATGATAGCCGAGATATAGAGGATGAGAAAATAGTAATGCTGTAAGCCGAGGACGCCCATGTAATAGTTCTCGAGCGCTCTTCCAAAAAAGTAAAAGGTGAACATATTGAAGGCCAGGTGCATGAAATCGGCGTGGATCAATCCACAGGTGAGGAATCGCCAGTATTGGTGTTTTATGCTGATGGCCGGCGGCCAGAAGATCAGCGCGTCTGTGACTTTGTAATTGTTAAAGGAAACGAAGGAGATAAGGCAGGTTAGGATTATGATGCTTACTGTGAAGCTTGTCATCACGATTTTTTGTAAAGATACAAGATTTTAGGCATGATGGTATTTTTCGTTGCGCAGGATAGTGCATGCGCGATAGAGCTGTTCGGCGAGGATCAGCCGCACCAGTTGATGCGGCAGGGTGAGCTGTGAGAGCGACCATTTGAAGTCGGCCCGGTCGAGGACGGAGGTGTCGAGGCCAAAGGCGCCGCCGATGAGAAATACAACGTTCTTTTGGCTGCCGTTGGCGCGCGTTTGGATAAAGGATGCCAGCTTTTCGGAAGTGACCTGCTGACCGCGTTCGTCGAGTGCCACGAGAAAATCATCTTTGCTCAATTGCTTTAGAATGATCTCTCCTTCCTTTTTCTTCAGCTCGGCGGGGCCGACAGTCGCGGCGCCTTTTGGGGGCGGGATCAGGCTCCATTCCGTGGGGTAGTAGCGGGTAAGTCGTCGCGTAAAATCTTCGACGCCGGGTTTGACGTAGGGTTCGAGTTCTTTGCCGATGGACCAAAGGAGGAGTTTCATGGGTCAAAGTTAATCGATAGGCAACTTATATCCGTTGCAGCTTGGTGCTGTGTATAAGCTCGAGGCGGTTCACATCGATCACCAGGTTCATTTCTTCCAACGGGATAGCGCCCAGCAAGGGTTCGGAATCGTCAGGCATAACAATAGCGCCGCAATGCGCCATTACACCCATACAGCGAACCAACAGTGGGCCGACCACCGGGCCCTCCAGGACCTTACCATTGGCTAGCTCTACCCGCTGGTGACCGGTGACCGGTAATTGCAGGTACTGCTGAATATTTTCGTTGATGACCATAAATAGGGATCCGGTATCGACGAGGGCGCTCACGTTGATCGACCGGATCTCTTCTGGGTCGATGATCAGCCGGCGGGCCAATTCTACGTCTAAAGGGTTAACCAGCGTTACCGATGCATGTATCTGTCCCATACCTTTTATTTTTTATGAAATTACAAAAGGCAGGATACCGTCAAAATAAATCTATTCACCGTTCCACAATGTTTCACGCGGTGAACGAGCTCTTAGGCTTGCGGTAGAGGCGTAGCTTCTTCGTCGGGGGGAAGGGTAAAGGTAAAGGTGCTGCCTTTGCCGGGAAGACTGTCGATCTGCAGCGTGCCGCCGTTGACGTTGATGAACTCTTTGCAGAGCATCAGGCCGAGACCGGTGCCTGCTTCGCCTGCCGTTCCTTTAGTCGAATAAAAATTGCTCTCGCGGATCTTTTCGAGGGCTTCGGCAGAGATGCCGGTGCCCGTATCGTGGACGGATAGCGATACACCGTTTTGGGTGCGGTGGGTGCCTACTTCGATGGCGCCGTTCTCCGGCGTATACTTGATGGCGTTAGACAAAAGGTTGCGAAGGATGAGGTGGATCATATCTCGATCGGCATAGGCTATCGCCGAGACATCGGCCTTCAGGGTCACGCGGACGGATTTGGCGTCTGCCTGTAGCCGAAGGAGCCGGATCACCTCCGTCGCCAATTCCGACGCATCGATCGGCTGCGGTTTCACCGTATAGGCCTGCATCTGGCTGCGGGCCCAGTGCAGCACGTTCTCCATGAGGTTGGTGGTATGGTCCAGCTCGCCGACGACCTCGGGCACCATCTCTTTGATCTCGCTCGCGGGCAGATCGTATTGCTGCATGTTGCGAAAGAGATTGCGCAGGGCGTAGATGGGGGATTTGAGATCATGTGCGATGATGGAGAACAGCCGGTTCTTGAACGCGTTGAGCTGCGTCAGCTCATCGGTTTGTTTTTGCAGCAGGATGCCCTTCTCATAGATAACTTCTTTTTGCTGCAGGATGCTTTGCTGGTAGCCGGCATTCTCCTTTTTGATCAGGAAGAGGCCATAGAAGATCAGGGCGAGTGTCAGGAGCTGGTTGAATACATAAAAGACGATATTGGCGGTGGCCAGCTCATATGTATAATTTTTGCAGAGACCCGCCAGCACGAAATAGCTCACCATGGACATGCCGAGGGTGAAGAGCATCTGGCTGATGTCCTGGATAAAAAACACGGAGAGGATGCCGGTGAGGATAAAAGATAGCTCGACACCCATGTTGATCCCCCAGATATAGACGATGCCGGTGGTCAGGGTATAGAGTATGAAATAGGCGATCTTGGCGAGATCGTATTGACGACGGGCATTGAGTGTCAGGACCAGGGCATTGATGATCGCGGGCAAGCAGGCGACGATCCAAACGGTGGGTGGAAAATGCCGGGTGCTGAAGGCCCCGCCGATGGGCACGATGAAGCCCGCGACGAGCTGGAGGAAATTGAGCTGGTTGAAGATGCGCAGCTTTCTTTTCTCATAGTCGTCCATCCCGATGGTGAGTCCGAGTCCTTTGATCCGTTCGAAAGATTGTGAAGAGGCGTTGCCGGCGGCCTGAAATTTCCCTTGCCAGTCGGCTACGGTACCGAAGGGCTTCACTCGTCCATGGAAGAACGTTGGCCATTGAGGTAGGATCTTCATTCAGGTTGGATGGGACGACAAAGTAGACATATTATTTCACAAACACAAGGGGGACAATAAAAAAAATGCCCTACAAACCAAATGCCCGAACCGTTGTTAGAGCAAAAAAAGATCTCAGATGCAAAAAAGACAACTGGGCCGGAGCACGTTGCAGGTTGCGCCGTTGATGTTCGGGGGAAATGTATTCGGCTGGACCATCGACGAGGCGACCTCTTTCAAGCTATTGGACGCCTTTGTTTTCGCGGGCTTCAACTTCATTGATACGGCGGACGTCTATAGCCGGTGGGCGCCGGGGAACCAGGGAGGCGAGTCGGAGACCATCATCGGGAAATGGATGAAGACGCGGGGCAGCCGGGGCAAGGTGATCGTGGCTACGAAGGTGGGTGGAGATATGACGGGCCGGGGTGAAAAAGATATCAGCAGGAAATGGATATTGGAAGAAGTGGAGAATAGCTTGCGCCGGCTGCAGACCGATCATATCGATCTCTATCAAACGCATTGGGACATCGAGACGACACCCGTGGAGGAGCCCCTGGAGGCCTATGCAGAGTTGGTGAAGACAGGGAAGGTCCGGTTCATCGGTGCCAGCAATTTCGCTCCGGCACGTTTGAAGGCAGCACTGGAGGCCAGCGCGAAACATGGGTATCCGCGCTATGAAAGTCTTCAGCCGCACTATAACCTGGTAGAGCGGGAGCGATTCGAAAAGGAGCTGGAGCCGTTGTGTTTGGAGAACCAGCTCGGGGTGATCAATTATTATTCGCTGGCAGCGGGTTTTCTCACGGGTAAGTACCGGAGCGAAAGCGATCTGGGCAAGAGCACACGTGGTGAGGGTGCAAAAAAATACCTGGACCACCGGGGGCTGAAGGTGCTGGCGGCGCTGGATGCCGTTGCGGAGGAATATCATTCGACACCCGCCGCGGTGGCGATCGCATGGTTGATCGCGCGACCCGGTGTGACAGCGCCGATCGCCAGCGCCACTTCGATAGGTCAGCTGGATTCGCTCATCGCTGCCACAAAGCTGGAGCTGAGCAGGGACGCTATCGGGCGGCTGGACGCGGCCAGCGCGTGGAAATAGATCGGGCGATCGCGCGTCAGGGAGCCCGCGGCCGTTATCTCGTCAGATAGAGATCGAAGGTGTCGCCGCG
>JAICXX010000380.1 GCA_025934485.1 Chitinophagaceae bacterium | reverse complement strand
CGGGGTTTGCTTTGTATCATCCATTGCAGGAGCTCACCGGTTGCGGAATCCGAGAGCACGCGATGCTCATAGAACTGTTGCAGGAGCATATTCATGGCCGCGGGCGAGCACCAGTTTTCGTATACTTTTTTGGGATCAGCGGCCATTTGCCTTTCGGTGTTGGCGATATTGATCTCCTCGATGCCCAGGGTGTGGACATAGCTATTGAGGACTCCGGGGCCGCCGATACGCCCGAGCAGCACGTCACAGGCTACATTGTCGCTGAGCAGGATGATGTCGGCAGTGAGGTCGCGGATGGTGAGACGGACGGTCTTGCCGGGATAGCTGTTCAGCAGGGGGCTGAAGATCCGGCTCCAGCGTTTTTTATGGATCACCACGGGCTCATCGAGCGAAAGCTTTTGTTTATCGGCCTGGTCGAGGATATAGAGGGCGAGCGGGAATTTGAAGACGCTCATCATGGGATAGTGGTCGTGGCCATGCAGCAGGGTGGTCTCGCCAGTCCCGGCATAGGTAATGGCCACACCCAGGCGTCCATCCGTGGTTGCGGCGATAGGCGCGAGTGAGTCGGCGAGGTGGTTGTCCTGCGCGGTTGCCGACCCGACAGCAAA
This sequence comes from Chitinophagaceae bacterium, assembly GCA_025934485.1. GTDB lineage: Bacteria > Bacteroidota > Bacteroidia > Chitinophagales > Chitinophagaceae > Puia. The sequence goes on along the minus strand of JAICXX010000380.1, from coordinate 1,072 downwards.
TGCCGACCCCACTGCAAATACCAAGAAGACAGGTATCAAATTTTTATACAAAATCATCGGCCTCGCGGTAAGCTTTTATCAATGCTTTTTCTCCTTCGGCGCCGGTGCCGGCCATGCCATGCTCCATGCCGAGGACGCCTTTGTATCCCTTGTGATAGATATGGCGGAAGATATTGTGATAGTTCATCTCGCCGGTACCCGGCTCTTTGCGGCCGGGGTTGTCGCCGATCTGCAGATAGGCGATGTGTTCCCAGGCCCGGTCGAGATTGGGGATCAGATCGCCTTCGTTGCGTTGCATGTGGTACATGTCGAAGAGATATTGGCACGAAGGACGATTGACGGCTTCACAGATCATAAAGGTCTGGTCGGGGTGCCGGAGGAAGAGATCGGGTGTATCGCTGAGCGCTTCGAGCACCATGACGAGGCCATGGGGTTCGAGGATCTCGCAGGCTTTGCGAAGGGCGTGGATCACGTTCGTCGTTTGGTAACCCAGGGCCAGGTTGCGGTCGTAGTTGCCGGGAACGACGGTGATCCATTTTCCATTACAACGGGCGGCCACGTCGATGGCGTCGTGGCAGGCTTTGAGGAATTTCTCCAGCCACGCGGCGTCGCCGGAACACAGCGAGGTGCTCACGGGCCAATGGTCGAAGTTGAGGACGAACACGCCCATGGTCATGTTCAGTTGGCGGAGTGTATCGCCGATGCGCACCTGTTCGTCCACAGGGCGGTCCATCATCCCGTTGTCTTCGATCGCGCGGAAGCCCTGTTCATGGGCGAACTTGATCTGGTCGACAAAAGACGGGCCGGCGAGGTTTTTAAATAGACCGTCATGGATGCCATAGTTCAGGTGGAAGGGTGCGCCATCGCTGGCTGCGCTCGTTTGGGCGTGTCTGTCGCCAGCGTCAGCCGCAGCTGCGGGAAATGGTTTGCTCGTTAGCACTGCGCCGCCGGCCAGGACGGATCTGGAAAGGAATTCTTTTCGTTGCATATCTTCAAATGTAACAATTTCTTATATTAGTAGTATGTCCCAAACAGCCCCTTCGCAACGATTGTATTCGCTCGATGCCCTCCG
>JAICXX010000071.1 GCA_025934485.1 Chitinophagaceae bacterium | reverse complement strand
GTCGAAGGCAAAAAGGTCATGTGCATGAGCTACTATGGCAAAGAGGCGTATAACCTCTACCGCCGCTTCAGCACCAAGGCCGTCGCCCATACGATCAAAACCTACTCGCATTTCACCATTCCTTTCCCTTACCCCGTTGCACAAAGCGTCGAAGCGTCGAACGGGATGGAATATCCCATGATCTGTTTCAACTATGGGCGCACGGAAAAGGATGGCTCCTATAGCGAAGCCACCAAATACGGCATGCTGGGCGTCGTGATCCACGAGGTAGGTCACAACTTCTTCCCCATGGTCATCAACAGCGACGAACGCCAGTGGACCTGGATGGACGAAGGCCTCAACTCCTTCGTGGAATACCTCACCGAAGAACTATGGGACAATCACTTTCCCGTTCGCGGAAAAGGGCCGGCCTGGGCGATCGTCGACTATATGAAGCTGCCCAAGGATCAGCTGGAGCCCATCATGACCAATTCGGAAGATATCGTCAACTTCGGCCCCAACGCCTATACCAAACCGGCTACCGCCCTCAACATCCTCCGCGAAACCGTCATGGGCCGCGAACTCTTCGACTATGCCTTCAAAGAATATGCAAGACGCTGGGCCTTCAAACATCCTACGCCTGCCGACTTCTTCCGGACGATGGACGACGCCTCGGCCGAAAACCTGGACTGGTTCTGGCGTGGCTGGTTCTACGGTATCCAACCCGTGGATATCTCGCTGGACAGCGTGAAACACCTGGTTCCCGATTTCGATCATCTGCCGGCGCACACCGATTCACAGGTAGTCAAACACATCGACAAGCCCCTGCCCGACGGCAAATTCCCCACGGATATTTCGAAAGAGCGTAACCGCGACGACAAGAACATCGCCTTCGCCGATGAAGCCGATACGTCGCTCCACGATTTCTACTACAAGTACAATCGCGGTCAGATCCCTTACGACACGGCCAGCTATACCGTCCACGAGACCTTCCTGAACAGCCGCCCCGTCGCTAGCTTCACCGATGAGCCGCTGGACGATTCCACCCGGGAAAAACTCAAAAAGAAACAATTCTATGAGCTGCAATTCAGCAACAAAGGCGGCCTCGTGATGCCCATCATCATCGAGTGGACGTATAAGGATGGCACCAAGGAGATCGAACGCATCCCCGCCCAGGTCTGGCGCAAGAACGAGAGCCATGTGACCAAGACCTTCATCAAGGACAAGGAAGTAGCCAGCATCAGGCTCGACCCCAACCGCGAAACCGCCGACATCGACGAAAGCAACAACAGCTGGCCCGCTGTCACTACCGAGTCCCGGTTCGAGATCTTCAGAGCGAAGCAACAGCTGCTCCGCTCGATCCCCCAAACGAACAACCCGATGCAGCTGACGGGTAAAGACAAAAAAGCGTTCTAAAAGACAAAGCCCCGGTCTTTTCCCGGGCTCACTTCGCGTAAAAAACCCCGGCATCTGATGTGCCGGGGTTTTGCTTTTTAGAGTCGTAGCACTGCCCCCTCCGGATGCTCGGGGTTCACCACCAGCTTCTGCCGCTGCATGTCGATAAGCACATCCATTTCCTCCATCGGAATAGCGCCTAATAAAGGCTCGCTGTCTCCCGGAAGAACAAAAGCGTTGCATGTAGCATGTCTGTTGGCAAACTTGACATACACCGGCCCCACTACATCACATTCCAATACCCGTCCGTCAGCGATCTCGCAGCGTTCCCGCCGCTCAAAAGGCAGTTGCAGATAGGCCTGGATGTTTTCATTGATAGTCAACAGGTAGGCTCCGCTGTCAACCAACATTGTCCTATTGGTCCTTCTGATCTCCTCTTCACCAATAAGATGCCTGCGTGCATCCAGAATATCCTGGCCATTGATCAATTCAATTTCCGCATACACATGTCCCATAAAATTAATTTTTAAATCCAAAATTTTGTTTCTTACCCGCTGCACTATGCGATGCTTCAGGCCCTATAACAAATTTAATTTTTTAAAATCCCTGAGAAAATAAAAATCACTGCTAAAAGCTTTTTGGACTATTTTGAGTGCATGAAAACGATTCTTGCCTTTCTCCTCCTTCTCAGCACCCGACTTTTCGCCGGCCAAACCGACACCATCCTCGTCCACAGTGCCGCCATGAACAAAGACATCAAATGCGTGGTGATCACTCCTTCGACGACAAACGCCCACTGGCCGGTGGTCTACCTCCTCCATGGCTATAGCGGCAACTACGCGCAATGGCTCAGTACAGCACCTCAATTGCAACAAGAGGCCGATGCCTACGGCATCCTCTTCGTCTGCCCCGACGGCGGCTTCGACAGCTGGTATTTCGACAGCCCCGTAGATCCCACGATCCGTTATGAGACCTTCGTCACCAAAGAGCTCATCGCCTACATCGACAGCCATTATCCCACAGAAGCGGACCGGGCCCATCGCGCCATCACCGGCCTCAGCATGGGCGGCCATGGCGCCCTCTATCTCGCCATGCATCACAAAGATCTCTTCGGTGCCGCGGGAGCCACCAGCGGCGGCGTCGACTTTACACCATTCCCCAATAACTGGGGCATCAAAAAAGATCTCGGCGACTACAACTCCAATAAAACCGTTTGGGATACACATACCGTGCTCTATGCTGCCGATAGCCTCCACAATGGAGAGCTCAGGCTCATCTTCGACTGCGGCACGGACGACTTTTTTCTTCCTGTCAACCGCGCCCTGCACCAAAAATTAATAGCGGAAAAAATCGATCACGACTATACCGAACGACCCGGTGGTCACAGCGGCGCCTACTGGCACAACAGCATCGACTACCAGGTCCTGTTCTTTCATAAGTTTTTCGCCGGCACAGCTCCCGCGGTCACGTCAACCGCTTCACGAAAAGGCCGGTAAGGATGGCGATCCCAATGCTCAGTAATGTGCCTATGAGGATATAATCCGTTTTTACCTCTGGCCGGTCCTTTTCACTAAAACGAAGGATACTCTTGGCCGCTATGACTAAGCCGATAACGGAATATTGATTTAGCAACACAAAGATCAACACAATAACGCCTTCGGCGATCCCGATCCATTTGCCGGCATTGGCCAGAGTTTCCTCCGGATCATCGATCTTTTTGCTCCATTGACCGGTTAACTGGCCGATCATAATCCCGGCAGGGGTTGTAACAAAGACAAATGCCGCCAGAATGATCCAACCATGTTCATCCGAACTCAATCGACGCCGCAGTTCTCCCAGGAGATTCCAATTTTGAAAAAGCACCATCCAACATCCGACAATAACAACCAGGTGCAGGATTTGGTCGATGATGAAATACCGGATGCGTTGCGGTCTATACGACTTCCAGCCATCTATAAGGAAATGTGTAATTAGTATCGTAAGTGCAACCAACCAGTACTGCCATCCGATAAAAATGCAAGCCAGCACGGCCGTAACCAGCGCATGCCAATACAGTTTCCTGGAAGCAAAATGCTTCCGGTTACGCTCTTCCATCCATGAAGAAGGCTGCAGGATAAAATCTGTGATTAAATGGGATAAGATCAATTTTGTCAGCCAAATGTAACCAGGTATCATACTATTAATTTAACCAAATCTTCGAAGTTTCGCATTAAAAGTTCGATCTCTGGCCATCTTCCGGCGGTAGCAAGTTCTGAAATGGTGCTTTTTGATTTGCCCAAGGACCCCGCGAGTTGCTGTTGAGGTATTCCGTGTAGCAGTTCTGCAATGACATCAGCTTGTCTTGTAGTCATCTTTTGGAAGATAGAGTCTATGTAACTGCTCATAACGTCAAAGGCTATATCTGCTTTGCGATCGCCGGAAACGATTGCTAATCGCCGACCTTCTTCTTTGAGGGTATCGAGCTTACGGCCAGAAAGGATAAAAGGCGCATCCCTGGCGGTTCCCAAATTTTCAATAGGCAAGGTTACTTTTCCTATAGCAATGCTTACACGGATATCAAATGTCATTACCGAATGTTCATTGAAGCTAATTGCCAGTGCCCGGCAGGCCAATGCTAACCGAAGCGATTTCTCCGGCTTATCTACGAATGCCTGAAAACTATCCCCGCGGTAAAATTCATATTGGTGATCTTTCAAAGTTGCATATATCAACTTTTCGAACAGGTCTCGTTCTTGCTTGGGAAGCAATTTTGTGGAATTGACGATATCGCCCGTTATTACAGCAGCAGATGTAGCTTTATGAGACCGCATATAATTCAGTTCGTCGTTTTACCCGAACTAAATCAAAGTTCGGCAATTTTACCGAACTATCAAAAAGTTCGCCAATTAAACCGAACTAATACGTACTTCCATCCTGATACTTCTTCCCCTTTTTCCCCGCCTTCTTCTCGAACTCGAGCACTTCTTTGGGCTTGGCCGCCGTCTGCGGAGCATTGGCTGCGGCCGTGGTCGCCGAAGAGGCGCCCGGTTTCTCCAACTTGCCTAAAGTATAGACCTCCGTGTGGTCCACCATGCCCGTTGCAGGATTATAAAATTTCCAGGTACCGTCCTTTATAGCGGCGCCTTCGTTTTTTACGACCACCGTCTTATAGGAGTCTAATTTATCTACCAACGCTACCTGCACCGTATCATACTGTTTATCCGGGTTCATCGCCCGCCAGTTCTCCTCGCGCAAAAGACTTCCATTCATGCCGAAATACTGCTGTGCGCCGTCTTTCATCCCCCATCTGTAATACTCCACCCCGGTGAGATCCCCCATGAGATCATAGATCCGCCAGGTACCCTCTTTCTTGCTGTCTTTGTAGACGCCCTCTTCCTCATACCCCGGCTCACCCCGCACCTCGTCAAAATGGTTGACCCACCGCCCCTGTTTCAGATCCTTGCCGTCGACACAATTCAGCGTATCGCCTTTAGGACTGATGATATACGTTTTCCACTGGGAATAGCCACGCAAACCGATCAACTGCAAACCCAGCACCACCGTGAAGAAGAATATTCGCCGCATAGAAATAGAATTGATCAAAATTAAAGAAAGCATCTCTCTAGAAGTAACGAAAATCATTCCAAATTATTACTCCAAAAGCGCCGCCATAATTAACTGTGAATCAACGTTGAGGAGGATAGCAGACCACCGCCTTTGCGGTCGATCACAAACCAAACGATCACGACGCCGGAAACCGCCGTATCACAGCCAAAATTGTACAACAGCAAAATAAAACCGCCCATTTGGTCATAAGTCCTCGTTTGTATGTATTTTGATGAGGATTAGTAGGGTATTACATATGAACAGACACCTTTTTCTTGCATTTCTCGTCGTACTTGTAGCAAAAACGCAGATAACACAAGCCCAGCAAACCACTCCGGTATCCGTCCCCACCACCATCCCCAAGATCAAGGCAGCATTGGAAGAATCACCCAATCCCATTCTTTATGCCAAACAGATCCTCAGGAAACGCTTCCGCATAGATACCATCATCGTCGGCAAAACCCGGCATTTCGACGGCCTCGCCGACAGTCTGGCGTACAACGGTAAAGAAAAAAAGGTCTATGGCCCCTTTGGTCCAAAAGGCGGAAAATTCCTCGTACAGATCCTGAGCAAGGCCCCCAATCAGTTCTATCATGTGGGGCAGATCTTCATCGACACGGCTATCTTCCGGAAACGGCTCGCCGATTCCATCGGCGACGTCATCCTCAAAAAGATCGCCAATGGCTCTGCAACTTTCGAAGAGATGGCGCAGGCCTATTCCATGGGCGGTGAAACCCCGCTAAAAGGAGATCTCGGCTGGATCGCCCGGGGCATGCTGATGCCTACGGTCGAACACGAAATGATTGTCCGTAAAAAAGGAGAGGTCTTCAAAGTCTGGACCCGCGCCGGTCTCCACATCATGAAGAAATTGGACGACCCGAAACAGGACACGGGCTTCGCCTTGGTGCTACAGGTGTTTTTATAAAAAATATCGCACCGCCAGTTCATATCCTCTCAGCCCCAGTCCGGCGATGGTCCCCCTGGCCTTGGCCGAGACATGCGAAAGCCGGCGAAACTCCTCCCGCGCATGTACATTGCTGATATGCACTTCGATCACCGGACTTTTGATTCCGGCAATGGCATCGCCAATAGCCACTGACGTGTGTGTGTATCCGCCAGGATTGATAATAATGCCGTCAAAGGAAAACCCAACCCTTTGCAATTCATTGATCAATTCACCTTCCACATTGCTTTGAAAATAGTGGAAGTCCACCGAAGGGAAAAGCACCTTCAGCTCCTTGAAGTATTGCTCGAAGGTTTGGCTCCCGTACACATCGGGCTCCCGGGTTCCCAACAGGTTCAAATTGGGTCCGTTGATGATGGCGATACGCATTTAATTGTGTTTACGGATCAGTTCGAGGAACTCGTCGAATAGATACCGGCTGTCGTGCGGTCCGGGCGTCGACTCCGGGTGGTATTGCACCGAAAAGGCTGGCCGGTCCTTCAAACGAATACCCTCGATGGACTCATCGTTCAGATTTACGTGTGTTACTTCGACATTCGGTGCCTTTCTTACGGCTTCCGGATCGACGCCAAATCCATGGTTCTGGGTCGTGATCTCGCAACGGCCCGTGACAAGGTTCTTCACGGGGTGGTTGAGTCCGCGATGGCCATGGTGCATCTTGAAGGTCGGAATATCATTGGCTAACGCCAGCAGCTGATGACCCAGGCAGATGCCAAACAAGGGTTTCTTCTCGCGCAGGATCTCTTTTACCACAGGGATGGCATAATCCATCGGCGCGGGATCGCCGGGGCCATTAGAAAGGAAATAACCGTTTGGCTGAAAGGCTTTCAGGCGTTCGAGCGGCGTCCTGGCGGGGAAGACGCGGACATAAGCGCCCCTGTCGACCATGCACTGCAGGATATGTTTCTTGACGCCAAAATCCAGGACAGCCACCCGCAAAGGCGAGTTGGGATCACCCAGCTCATATTCTTTTTCCGTGCTCACCACCGACGCCAGCTCCAGGCCATCCATATTCGGCGTTTTCTTGAGCACTGCCTTGAGTTCATTTATGTCGGTGGTCTCGGAGGAGATCACGCAATTCATGGCTCCTTTGACCCGTACATGCGCTACCAGCGAACGTGTGTCGACTCCTTCGATACAAACGATGTTGTTGGCTTTGAGATAGTCATCCAGCGACCCTTTGGCCATCAGGCGTGAGAACTGCTCCTCGAGATTCCGTGCGATCAGCCCCCGGATCTTCACCGCATCGGATTCGATATCGCTGTCCCTCACCCCATAATTCCCGATATGCACGCTGTTCATGATCAGTATCTGTCCATAATAGCTGGGATCGGTAAACACTTCCTGATAACCCGTCATACCGGTATTGAAACAGATCTCGCCGGAAGTCGTGCCTTTCTTACCAAATGCCTGACCATGATGAACAGTGCCGTCCTCGAGTAACAGGACAGCCGGGGAAAAGGAAGTAGTGTGGGACATGTGTAAAAGAAATTATGTGCGAGAGATGCGCAGTCAGAAAATAGCGCATCCCTCGCAAAACGCTAATGTCTGACCTTCGGTCGTGACGGCCACCGGCCGTCAAAAGGTTGGCAAAAGTACTTAAAAAAAAGACCCGGCGCATGCGCCGGGTCCTAAAAAATATCCACTGACCAATTATTTGGCTGGCTTGTCCTCAGCCTTTGCCTCTGCAGCAGCCGGAGCAGCAGACTCATCGGCCTGTGCGGCACCGGCAGCCTTCTTACGGCTACCACCTGCCCGGCGGGTCCTCTTACCTGCAGCTTCTTTTGCTTCACCTTTGCCTTTTCCGTAGATCTCGTTGAAGTCCACCAGTTCGATCAGGGCCGTTTCGGCATTGTCACCAACGCGGGCGCCTAATTTGATGATCCGGGTATAACCACCGGGACGACCGGCTACCTTCGTGGCGATATTGCCGAACAGTTCGGTAACGGCTTCCTTGTCCTGCAGATAGCTGAACACTACCCGGCGCTGATGCGTGGTGTTGTCCTTCGCCTTCGTGATCAGGGGCTCCACATAGGTCCGCAGCGACTTGGCCTTGGCTAAAGTAGTAACGATCTTCTTGTGGGTGATCAGCTGAATGGCCAGATTGCTCAACAGCGCTCTGCGGTGCGAGGCGGTGCGGCCTAAATTGTTGATTTTGTCTCCGTGACGCATGACTATTTGATTTTAAACCTTACACCGTGTCAGGAATTGTAAGGCTATATTTAAAAAAGAACCGGCCCCCCATTTTACAAAGCTGACCTCCGGTCAGCTGGCCGAAGGCCCATCATCGGGGTTGGCCGGTCGTCGTATAACCTACTTACTCGTCATCAACCTTGAGCTTGCCGAGGTCCATACCGAAGTGCAGACCACGCTCGCCGAGCACCTGCTCGATCTCAGCCAGGGATTTCTGACCGAAATTGCGGAACTTCATCAGGTCTTCCTGCTCGTAGGTCACCAGCTCGCTCAAGCTGTTGATCTTGGCTGCTTTCAGACAATTGAAGGCGCGTACCGAAAGATCCAGGTCTTCCAGCGGAGTCTTCAGGATCTTACGCAGCTGCAGGGTCTGCTCGTCGACCAGGTCTTCCTTCTTCTCTTCCTTATTGTCAAAGGTGATGTTCTCGTCCGTGATGATCATCAGGTGCTGGATCAGGATGCGCGAAGCCTGCTTAACGGCTTCTTCCGGATGGATCGTTCCGTCCGTGGAGACTTCCATGATCAGCTTTTCGAAGTCTGTGCGCTGTTCCACACGTGTGTTCTCGATGGAATACTTCACGTTCTTGATGGGCGTGAAGATGGCATCGGTGGGGATATACCCAAAAGGTGCATCCTTAGGCTTGTTGTCCTCCGCCGGAACATACCCACGACCCTTGCCGATGGTGATCTCGATGTCCAGCTTTGCGGAGTTGTCCAGCGTACAGATCAGCAGACTCGGATTCATCACCTCGAACGAAGGCGTAGCCTCGCCCAAAGTGCCGGCCGTGAACTCAGTTCTATTTTTCAGGCTCAACGTGATCTTTTCCTGAGCCACTTCATGTTCAACCTTCTTCTTGAAGCGTACTTGCTTCAGATTAAGAATAATTTCCACCACATCCTCCGTCACACCTTTCAGGGTAGCAAACTCATGGTCGGCCCCCTCGATCTTGACGCCAATGATCGCGTATCCTTCCAGCGAGCTCAGCAATACCCGGCGAAGGGCATTCCCGATGGTAACACCATAACCCGGCTCTAAAGGGCGAAATTCGAATTGAGCTTCAAAATCAGTCGCCTTTTGAAGAATGATCTTATCTGGTTTCTGGAAATTTAAAATGGCCATATTTAAATTTACGATTTAACTGTTTTAACCAGGACGGCCACCCATCGGCGGCCGATCCTATCAGGATTACTTGGAATACAATTCAACAATCAACTGCTCCTTAATGTTCTCCGGAACACTCTCACGCTCAGGGAGGGCGATGAACGTGCCCCTGAACTCGGCTTCCGACCAATCCAACCAGTTGATCTTGGCATTCTTCCCGCGCATCTGGCTGGTGATCCCCGTATTCCCCTGGGTCGCTTCCTTCAGCCCGATGCTATCACCCGGCTTCAGCTCGAATGAAGGTATATTCACCACTTCCCCATTCACCGTGATATGCTTGTGCGTCACGAGCTGACGGGCAGCGGGACGGCTGGGGGCGATACCCAGACGATAAACCGTATTGTCGAGGCGTGCCTCCAGCAATTTGATCAGGTTCTCACCCGTTACACCCTTACGACGGTTGGCCTCATCAAAGGTCTTGCGGAACTGGCGCTCCAGCACACCGTAGGTATATTTTGCTTTCTGCTTTTCCTTGAGCTGCAGCGCATACTCACCCGGAGCCTTACGCTTCTTGGTGCCGCCATGCTGACCCGGAGGATTGCTGTTCTTGGTTAAATACTTGCCATTGCCTAAGATAGGCTCCCCGAAAATGCGACAAATTCTGGTCTTCGGACCTGTGTAACGTGCCATAATTGCTTTGTTAGATTTTTTAGTTCCCGGATAAGATTATCAAAAAATCTTAAAAAAGAATCTTACCCAGCTTATCGAATATCGACGTTTGTCCTTCGGACAGCTGCCTTTCGGCAGCTATGATAAAGCTCCCTCAGAAATCATTAGACTCGGGAAGCATAAAAAAACCGTTTACTATACACGACGTTTCTTGGGCGGACGGCAACCATTGTGAGGCTGCGGGGTCACATCCTTGATCATCACTACCTCGATACCGTTGTTCGACAAGGAGCGGATAGCGCTCTCACGACCCGAACCGGGTCCCTTTACATACACATCCACTTTCTTCAAACCTGCATCCAACGCAGCCTTGGCTGCATCGGCAGATGCCATCTGGGCCGCATAGGGGGTATTCTTCTTCGACCCCTTGAAACCCATCTTACCGGCGCTGCTCCAGGAGATCACCTGGCCATTCTTGTTGGTAAGACTAACGATGATGTTGTTGAAACTTGCGGTGATATGCGCATCACCATACACATCAACTTTTACAATCCGTTTTTTTGCAGCGGCTTTTGCGCTGTTTTGTTGTGCTTTTGCCATACACTTTTAGGTAGTCTTTTTCGCGGCGCCTGATTTTTTATAAACGCCGCTTTTATTAATTTACCCCGGAACCCGCCTTCGCCTTTTTAACGTCAGCGCAAGTCCCGGAACCGGATCAGCCCTCCGTCGCACCCAACATCCGTAACCGATCCGAATCATTTTGCGTCGCCGGCCTAGCTTTCGCTCGTCCGGTTTCCCGCTTGGCGTCCCCGGATTCCCCGGCTCCGCCTGGTGCATATAAACCACAAGCCGACACCCCATAAGACATGAAGCCAGCCCTGCCGTAGCAGATGCTAGCTCATGTGTGTCAACTATTTCTTGGCGACCTTTTTCTTACCGGCAACCGTCTTACGCTTACCTTTACGCGTACGGCTGTTGGTACGGGTACGCTGACCACGAACCGGCAGACCCTTACGATGACGTAAACCCCGATAGCAGGCGATATCCAGCAGACGCTTGATATTCATCTGAACTTCCGAACGAAGCGCACCTTCTACCTTGAACTCATTCGTAATGATGTTACGGATGGCGTTCAGCTCATTGTCATCCCACTGGTTCACTTTCTTGTCGAAATCGATTCCCGCTTTGGTCAGGATATACTGAGCAGTAGAACGGCCGATACCGAAAATATAGGTAAGTCCGATCTCTCCTCTTTTATTCTTTGGTAAGTCTACACCGGCAATACGAGCCATATTCTTTTTTTATATTTTATACTTTTTTTTGCCTTCGGCAAAAAACCCGCTAATGATGGGCCTTCGGCCGCCGGGCCCGTGGCCCGTCTAGCCCTGACGCTGCTTGAAGCGAGGGTTCTTCTTGTTGATCACATACAGCTTCCCCTTCCTCCTCACGATCTTACAATCGGCGCTGCGCTTTTTAATGGATGCACGTACTTTCATGATTAGTCGTTTGTCTTTTTATTGGTATCATGGAATCCGCCGAAGCAGATTTCATATCTCTAACTGTTATTTGTATCTGAATATGATCCTCCCCCGCGTCAGATCGTAAGGACTCATCTCGACCCCTACCTTATCTCCCGGCAAGATCCGTATGTAATTCATCCTCATTTTCCCCGAGATAGTTGCCAATATCTCATGCCCATTTTCCAACTTCACTTTGAACATAGCATTGGACAAGGCTTCCAGAATGATACCATCTTGTTTAATGAGTGCTTGTTTCGCCATACAGTTTTTGGGAGCGCAAAGATAGGAATTAATTGAATTACATCAAAAAATCAGTATAAATATAATTTTCCCGGGCTAAGTTAGACGCCGCCACCGATTCGATGACGATGGCACAAACCTCCCTGGGCCGAAACCTCAAACTTACGGCTAAATATTCATTTTTTAGGAAAAAATTAAGCTTCCCCGCTAAAAATCAATCTAATGAGCCTTTACCTCCCTCAACAGGTCCACCTTCGTCATCTGGTGATAGTGGTTCTGCAGGGTATGTACAGGTATCGGCTCATGGATCTGCCGGTGATCCTCCCGGTACCAGATCGTAAATTGGGAAAAATTCCCGGGCGCGGATAACAGAATGCGGAATGGCCCCTTGAGATATTTCACCGAACCGTCCGGCATATCCTGCCGTTCGAATCCAAAACCGAACAACTGATTCTCATCTAAAGCGATGGGATACAGATCATTAGGAAAGTACCAAAAGGCTTGTACGGCTGTTTCCACCTGCAGCATCCTATCCCCCTCGCTCCTGCCGATCACTTCCCCTTCTGAACGCTGGCCTTCAAAATTGACCAGCACAATATCGCCGACGCGTAATTCGTGAAATGGTATCATATAGCAATGTTTTATTCAATATACGCTTTTTTCGTCATTCCAACTGCATCGCAGCGAGACGTTGATCGATGAAAGCCACCTCGTCCACGGATAACCGCACATTCATTGCCTCCGCATTCTCGATCGCCTGCCGGGCATCCCTGGCCCCTACCAATGCAATCGTAATGCCCGGACGCAACACTGTCCAGCGGATGACCAGCTGACTCAACGTCGCATTCCTGGCAGCCGCCAAAGGCCGCAATTCATCCAGAAAAGCATTGATCCGGTCCAGGTTCCTGCCCTGATAGTATTTACTGTCCCCGCGGTTATCGCCTTCACTGAACACATGCCCCGGCTTGATCTTCCCCGTTAACACCCCCCGCTGCAAAGGGCTATACGCAAGGATCGCCTTCTTATTCGCAATGCAATACGGCACTAGCTCGGCCTCGATATCCCGCCGAACCATGCTGTAAGGTACCTGGTCCGCCGCCAGGCTGATCGTGCGGCCTGCTTCTTTCATCTGCGCCGTATCGTAGTTGCAGACACCCGCAGCCCGCACCTTGCCCGACCGCACTAACTGATCCAACGCCTCCATGGTCTCGGCAATAGGCGTCGCCGCATCCGGCCAGTGCTGCTGGTATAAGTCGATATAATCCGTCCGCAACCGGCGCAGGCTGTCCTCACATTCCTTGATGACGCTCTCCTTCCCGCCGTATTTGTAGATGTCCAGTTCCTTGCCGGAATTGTCGCGGCTCTTGAAGGCAAAAGTGCCTACACCGGCGATTGGAGAACTTCGGCCCGCAACACTGTTGCGGCCCTCGTTCGCAACCTTCGCTACCGCTCGGTAGTGGCCAGTGGGCCCTTGGTCCACCGCCAGATCCCAGCGCATCCCGAATTTCGTCATGATCTGCACCTTGTCCCGCGGAATGCCGGCCAACGCCTCCCCCACGATCTCCTCGCTGGCACCCATACCATATACCGCCGCCGTATCGATCGACGTCACTCCCTGCTCATAAGAAGCCCGGATAGCTGCGATCGCGTCCTTCCGGTCACTACCACCCCACATCCAGCCCCCAATGGCCCAGGCGCCAAACGTGACAGCCGATGCAGCCAGACCCGATTCACCCAGTTGTCTGTATTCCATATGTCTTTATTTTAGCCGCTGGAAGCGGCTGGTTCGAAGGACAAACATTAACGCCTTACCGGAAATGCGTTACTTTTTTTACAACGCATTTCCGGTACAATTTATACCGAATTTACAGGCAACCAGCCAAAACAGCTCTGGCTAACTTTTTTGTGAGCAAAATTCAGGGATCTAATTGCCGCTTGACGACATCGGCCGGATATCGCAACGCAAGGGCCCTGATCTCATAGCTGAACCGCTCGAACGTTTCCTCCCACAACCGTGCCTCCTCCGGCGCATAGGAATAAAAACCATGGGCGTTGGCTACCCCCCTGCCACCGGCCTGGACGATGTTTTCGATCAGTGCCGGGACCTCCGTGGCATTGCTGAGCGTAGGAAAAAGGTCCTTCATCACCGTATAATACGCCGCCACCCCGGTGAGATCCATCCAACGAAAAACACCTACCAGCGTCATCCAATAGCCCGCATTGTTCCGGCATGCCCGGTCGACATCCTCGATCGTCGCATAGCCATTCCCGACAAGATAAAAGGCCTCACGGTACAACGCATACATCAGCCGGTTCGTGATAAACCCCCGGATATCCTTCCGGACGAGCGTAGGCTCCTTGCCCCAGCAATGCGCGAGACGATAAAGCCATTCCCCTTTTTCCAGCTGGCTCTCTTCCCCGCAGATGATCTCGAGGAAACGCGTGGTATGTGAAGGCTCGGCCCAGTGGAGACCGAAGAACCTGGCCGGATGCGAGGTCTGTTTTTGTAAGATGCTTATCGGAATGGCCGATGTATTGCTCGTAAGCGGCACGTCCGTCCCGATGATAAGCTCGATCTTTTCGTAGACGGCTTTTTTGATGTTCACATCCTCCAACGTGCATTCGATCACGAGCACGCAGTCGATCAGATGCGTATAGTTTTCCGTGATGTGCAGCCGCGAAAGCCAATATTCGGGTGGATGGACAGTAAGCTCCTGCCTGTACGATTCAGCTAAATGGCTATGGATACGCTCCTCCGCCTTTAGCAAGTCGGTCGACACCGGCGCTATGGCCGACACGGGATGCCCCGCCATCAGTAAACATGCGGTGATGCTGCAGCCCATCAGTCCCAACCCTACCACACCCACCGGCATTTCCGCCGTATTGAATTCATTAGTCATCGGTAATGTGCGCAAGACGCGCCACCATCAATTTAGTCGATCGGCAGTAAGAAAACGTACTCAAACGTTTGCATGGATTCGCCGGCTGTGAGCAAGGCCTAGAAGACCTTTACACCCGATGCATAGGTGGCCGTAGGCTTCACCTGCAACACCGCCTTCGCCGGAACCTGCATGAGGTCCTCATCCAGGATCACGAAATCGGCACGCTTGCCTGCCTCCAGGCTGCCGATCTCCTTGTCGAGACAGTCGGCCTTCGCCGCCCAGATCGTCATGCCGCGTATCGTCTCCTCGCGGCTCAATGCCTCCTCAACCTGAAATCCTCCCGCAGGGTATCCCCTGGCATCGACACGAAACACCGCAGCCAGAAAGGTCTTGAAGGGAGAGATATCTTCTACCGGAAAATCGGTGCCCAACGGCAGCCACCCGTTTTGATGCAAGAGCCGCTTATAGGCATAAGCGCCCTTCATCCGCTCCGGTCCGAGCCGCTCAACGGCCCAATACATATCGCTGGTCGCATGCGTGGGCTGTAAACTGGGGATGATCGAAGCCCGGCCATACAGATCGAAATCCTCCGGCGCGATGATCTGGGCATGCTCCACCCGCCACCGCTTGTCATTCTTCCCTTTGAGATATTTGTTATAGACCTGCAGGATCATCCGGTTACCCGAATCCCCGATAGCATGCGTACACAATTGCCAGTCTGTCCCTATCAACCGGGCCGCTAACGAATCGTAATGCGCCGGCGGTCTCCGCAAAAAACCCTTCCATCCCCGCCGGTCCGTATAATCGGCGAGCAGGCAGGCGCCGCGACTGCCCAAAGCGCCATCGGCATAGGCTTTTACCCCTTTGACATACAACAGATCCGTTTTATAAGGCCCGCGGGGCAGATAATAGTCCAGCAGGTCTTTCCGGTCGGTCAACATCGCATAGACGCGCATTTTCAGCTTCCCCGGCCGTTGCAACGAATCGATCCGCTCGATATCTATCCGGTCCAGCCCCGGATCGGTCACCGTCGTCAGCCCCTGCGCAAAACAGTTCCGCTGCGCCGCATCGATACGCTGCCAGAATTCCCCCGTCGAAAGCTCCGGTTTCATCCGCTCCACCAGGCCCTCCGCGTTGTCGATGAGTATCCCCGTCAATCGGCCATTCCTGGTTTCTATCACCCCGCCTGCCAGCGTCTGTCCGGCATGTATACCCGCCAGGGAAAGCGCCGCAGCATTGACCAGCAACGCATGCCCATCCACACGCCCCAGGATCACCGGCGTATTGGGGAACAGCTTGTTCAATGCCGCATTGTCGGGAAATTGTTTGCCGGGAAATTTATTCTGGTCCCAGCCATGTCCTTCTATCCACGCCAGCCGGGGATGCGCATCGGCAAAGGCCTTCACCCGCTGGACCATCTCCTCCGGGCTCGCACAGCCAACAAGATCCGCCATGAACAACGACTCGCCGTACTCGACAAAATGCCCATGCGCATCGATAAAACCTGGATAGATAGATTTCCCGCCGGCATCCACCGTATCCCCGGCAGTATAACCCGCGAGGATAGCCGCATCGGACCCCGTGGCCAGGATCTTCCCATCCTTGATGGCCATGGCCTGCGCCGTGCTGAAAGCACTATCGACCGTATATATCCTGGCATGCAAGACCAGTAAATCGGCGGCTTGCCGGGAGCGGCACGCTCCCAGGGCGATAACCGCGACAGCGGTTACCACATAAACTTTTTCCATGTACTAAATATAAGCGAAAGACATCACTCCGCCCAGCTCATCGTATACCCCGGATTCTCGATGGCAAGCGCATCCTCCGTCAACATCAGGGGATGGAACGTGTCGACCATTACAGCCAGCTCCTTGGTTTCCCTGGCACCGATACTGCGCTGAACAGCCCCGGGATGAGGCCCATGCGGGATGCCGCCGGGATGCAATGTGAT
This sequence comes from Chitinophagaceae bacterium, assembly GCA_025934485.1. Taxonomy (GTDB): domain Bacteria; phylum Bacteroidota; class Bacteroidia; order Chitinophagales; family Chitinophagaceae; genus Puia. The sequence continues at coordinate 12,251 of JAICXX010000071.1, read as the reverse complement.
CATGCCCCGCGTCACGTTCTTACGGCTCATAAAATCACCATCGACGTAGTACAACACCTCGTCGCTATCGATGTTACTGTGATTATAAGGAGCAGGAATAGACAACGGGTGATAGTCGAATAGACGCGGACAAAACGAACAGACCACGAAGTTATGTCCCTCGAACGTTTGGTGCACCGGCGGCGGCTGATGCACCCGTCCGGTGATCGGCTCGAAATCGTGGATACTGAAAGCAAAAGGATAGCAGCACCCATCCCAACCCACCAGGTCGAACGGATGATGCCCGTAATGGATCCCATAGATGCGGCCCTTTTTCTTCGTGCAGATCAAAAAATCCCCTTTTTCATTCTTAGCCTCCATTCCCTCCGGCCCGCGGATATCCCGCTCGCAATAAGGCGAATGCTCTAACAACTGTCCATAAGGACTAAGATACCGGCGGGGATAACGGATAGGGCTAAAGGATTCCACGATAAAAAGCCGGTTATCATCCTTGTCAAAATCGATCTGATAGATCGTTCCGCGCGGAACCACCAGGTAATCCCCATACCCAAAGGCCAGCTCACCATACATCGTCTTCAGGGTTCCGCTGCCATGATGGACAAAGATCAGCTCATCGGCATCGGCATTCTTGTAGAAATAATTTCCCATAGACCGTGTGGGCGCCGCCAGCACGATATGACAGTCATTGTTCACCAGCACCGGCTTCCGGCTTTTCAGATAATCGGCCTCCGGCTTGATGTTGAATCCCTCGAAGCTCCGATGTTTTAACATCTTCTCCTCTGCGATCCTGGGCATGGCATCATAAGGCTCATCCGTGGAGATGATCTCCGTCGGCGGATGGATATGGTACAGTAAGGAATAATCGTTGGAGAACCCTTCGGTTGAGAACAATTGCTCCGAATAGAGCGTACCGTCGGCCTGACGGAACTGGGTATGGCGTTTGTGGGGGATAGTCCCCACGGAATAGTAATGAGGCATGCGCTGATCGTTGGGTTAAAATTAGTTAATTCTTCCTCGTCGTGCTCGGTTTACCCCTAACTTTATGAAAAAAATAGCCGCACCGGTGCCCAAAGATTTTGCTCGACTGCTTTTCTTCTCGCTTGCCATTTGCCTCGGCGCCTGCCAACATAACACCAAATCAATGAGCTTTTATTACTGGCGGACGACCTACGCTCCCGATAGCACAGAGTTGCAGGCGCTCAAAGAAAATAAGGTTCACACCCTTTATGTGCGTTACTTCGACGTCGACTGGCCGGATACCGATGCGGCCCCTGCACCCATCTCCCCCATTCGGTTCACCGCCGCACCCAGAGGATTTTCCATCGTCCCCGTGGTCTTTTTCCGCAACCGCGTATTCGAAAAACTCGACTTCACCGCTTCTCTTGCCCTTGCCGAAAAAGTGCTGGCGCTGGTCCGGCGCATCAACGTCCCTGCCGGCATCCGGGCCAGAGAGATGCAATTCGACTGCGACTGGAGCGAACGGTCCCGGGACAACTATTTTCGTTTTATCCGCGAATATCACGCGCTCTCGGGTCTGCCCCTCTCCCGCACCATCCGCCTCCACCAGATCAAATATTCCGAACGCACCGGCATCCCACCCGTCGACCACGGGATACTCATGTTTTATAATATGGGAAATATCGATGCCGGCACCGGTAGTTCCATCTACGAACGCACAATGGCCCACCGCTACACGCCGTCACTTCGCACCTATCCCCTCATGCTCGACGTCGCCCTGCCGATCTTTTCATGGGGCCTCCAGGTTCGTGATGGCAGGGTCGTTCAATTGCTGGATAAGCTCAACGCCCGGCAGCTCGACGAAGACACCAACTTCAGCAAACTTTCCCTCAACCGCTATACCGCCAACCACCCCTGCTTTAAGAATGGCTACTATTTCAAGGACAACGATACCGTCAAGGTCGAAGCCCCCACGGCAGACGACCTCCTCGATATGGCCGACGATGTGAACCGGCATTCCAACCAAAAGATCCGCGACCTCATCTTCTTCGATCTTGACAGCCAAAATCTTATCCAATATGACAAAGGCCTTTTTAAGGAAGTGCTGGATCGCGCTGAGTAGCGCCTGTCTCCTCGGAACCGCGCTAAATTACCTCCTCGACACCGCTAACGCAACGAAAATCAACGAAGCCGCCGCCTGGCAGGACGGACGCCGTACTACCCTGCCCCAACCCCTCACCACTTTCCACCTCTTCAACAGCCGGTCCAATAAACAGGTCGCCGCCTTCCTCCACTACCTTACCCTCGCCAAAAAAGCCGAAGCCTTCTCCCTGATCCCGATCCGCTATCCCTGGGAGTCGACAAAAAAGGCCCCCTTCGACGCCACCAGCCTGGATAGACAATTCATTGCCTTCGACGGCTTCAAAGGGTTAAAAAAATACCCCAACACGAATTATTATAAGGAAGGGTTCCGCGAATGCGGCTATTTCAATACCTATATACAGAAAAATCCCTGACCATGCTGCGCATCGGCCTGCTCTCCGACACTCACCATTTTCTCGACGAGAACCTCTTCCGGCATTTCGATAAATGCGACGAGATCTGGCATGCCGGCGACTTCGGCACCATCGCCATCGCCGAAAAGCTCGCTGCCTTCAAACCATTAAAAGGTGTCTATGGGAACATCGACGGACAAGACATTCGCAGCGTGTATCCCGAAAAACTACGCTGGCGATCGGAAGGCGTCAATGTCTTCATGACCCACATCGGCGGCTATCCTCCGCGCTATAACCCCGCCGTAAAAAAGGAATTGGAAAACAATACCCCGCAGCTTTTTATCTGCGGCCACTCGCATATCCTGAAGATCCTATTCGACGAACGGCTTCACTGTCTCCACATGAACCCCGGCGCCGCAGGCCGCCAGGGCTGGCATTCCCAACGCACCGCCATCCGCTTTACCATCGACGGCACGAACATGAAGGAGTGCGAGGTCATCGAACTCGGCCCCCGTGGCTGATCCGCCAGAGGTCAATCATTAGCCCCGACGACGCGCCCTCGTCGCCTACAGATACTCCAGGAGCTTGTTCCGCAGCTCATTCGGTTTAAAAGGTTTGCTCACGAAATCGTTCATCCCGCAGGCCATGATCTCGGTAATGATCTCATTCCTCGGCGAAGCCGTGATCGCAATAATGGGAATATCCTTGAAATGCTTACGGATCTTGCGCGTACACGCAAACCCGTCCAGCACGGGCATCTGTACGTCCATCAGGATGAGATCGTATTTGCGCCGGGAAACAAATTCCAGGGCCTGACGGCCGTCTACGACGATCTCCAGCTGTGCCCCCCACCCCGTGATAAATCGCCTCGCAATATTCGCATTGAAGACATTGTCCTCCGCCAGCAGGATGACCTTATTCTGGAATTGCTCGTTGCTTTTGGGAACCACCTTTGTGCTCGTCGACAACGACCCCGGATCGGTCTTCACCCCTTCCTGCAGGACCATGGCAAACTGGAACCTGGAACCCTTACCTGGCGTACTCGTCACGACAATAGAGCTGCCCATCAGCTCTACCAACCGCGCAGAGATCGACAACCCCAGGCCCGTCCCGCCATACAACCTTGTAGTGTCGCTATCGGCCTGAGTGAACTGCTCGAAGATCTTCTCCAGCTTATCCTCGGGGATGCCGATGCCGGAATCGATCACGGAGAACTGCGTCACATACGACCTGCCCTGGTTCTCGATCATCTCTATCCTCAGCTTGACCGACCCCTCCTGCGTAAATTTGATCGCGTTGCTGATCAGGTTATTCAGCACCTGTGACAGCCGGAAGTTATCGCCCTTGACGTAAAAAGGCATTTTCTCATCGTATTCCACATCGAAGAAGATGCCTTTCTCCTTTGCCTTGAAGCTAAACGATTGGTAAAGACTCTGTGCCAGATCCCGGAGATTGAAATCGATAGCCGACAGCTCGATCTTCCCCGAGTCCAGCTTCGTGAAGTCCAGGATGTCATTGATAATGTGTAAAAGACTCTCACCGGAGAATTGCAGCGTGCGCAGGTCCTCCTGCTGATCCTCCCGGGGCTGGCTCTGCATCAGGAGATGCGTGATGCCGATCACCGCATTGAGCGGCGTCCGCAATTCATGGCTCATCACACTCAGGAATTGCGACTTTGCCTTGGCGGCCTGCTCGGCCTTCTCCTTCATCTGCACCAGCTCCTGCTCCCGTTGACGGCGGCTGGAGATATCCCGGATAAACGCACTATAGTAGGATTCGCTTTCATCCTCGATCGCAGTGACCGTTAATTCGATCGGGAACTCCTCCTTGTTCTTCCGGACGGCCGTTAGCTCGAGACGCTTGTTCAGGATCGAGACATTGCTCCCTCCCTGCTGGAAGCCCTGGAACCCATTCCAGTCGGTAAACTCGTAAGACAAAGGGATGATCGTTTCCATCAGCGTGCGTCCTTTCACTTCCTTCTCCGTATAGCCAAAGATCTCGACCGCCGCCTGATTCCAGTGGATGATATGTCCGAATTGACCCGTGATCACTATCGCATCCAGCGCCGAAGAGATCACCCCGCTGAGCATGATCTCATTCTTCCGCAACAGCTTTTGCGTCCGTTCGTTCTCCTTGATCTTCTGGTCCAGCGCAATGTTCAGCTGCTCCGATTCGGCCAGCTTCTCCAGAAAGATCTGCTCGATCTGCGCCTGGGTAAAGATGCCCAGATGCTCCCGGTCCACAATCTCCTTGGGCACTAACGTAACCATGTAGGGGAAGAATTCCAGCTCCTTGTATTTCATCGAAAAGGCATCGTAGCTTTTTTCGAAGATCTTCGCCGCCAGCGTCTCTCCGTAATTGTTGCCGATAAAATGGAACACGTCGAAACTTAGGAACTGTAGATTCCGGAAAATATCCGCCTCCCGCTTCCTGGTCTCCAGTCCGCCCAGCTCGTTGATCTTTTTTTCGAAATAGCCATCCCCCGCCCGGCCGAATTTATCCTTCAATGCCAGCAGGAAAGTATACAGGAACTGGATCGCCAGCGTATTTTTTTGCTCCGTCTCCGAAACAAATAAGATATTGAAGATCGAGCCCTCCGTCAGTAACACAGGAAAACGTTGCCGGACCCTCTCCCGCAACGACCTTCGGTTCTGCTGGTCGACCTGCTCGAACGAGGTCAGATATTTTTCGAATAAAAGGTAGGTATGAAATACTTCCTCCGCACTCTTGCCGGCTGATTTATATCCCAGCTGGATCAGCTGCTCGGCATTCGCAGGGACCGAGATACAGCTGATGAGGAATTCGAATAGCGTTTTATAAAGGGCGGATTGATCTCCACTCCGTCGGGCGGCAGGCGACCTGCCCCTACCCTTCAATAGTTGCTTTAACATGGAAATGCAAACGAATTAGGAAACTTAGATTATGCGTCCTTGCTGGCTTTGTAGATCGACCAGAACCCAAGACCGGACAATCCCCAGGTGACTACCAACGCACAAAACCAGGCGATGCTGCCACTGAAGCTTCCCAATAAGGTCTTGAAGATATTGATGCCGTAATAGTGTTCGATCTGCATGTGCAAATGACCGATGGCCATCACCAGGAAACCCCAGGCCATGAACATCATGCCCTTGCCGAAACGGCCACCACGCAACGCATACGCGGTCAGGAAGGCGAAGAACACAGCGATGAAAAGAAAAGGTAACTCCATAATGCCAAACCAATAGCTCGAGCTCGAGGTATGGCTGATCTCAGCCGCGTTGTTGGCCTGCAACAGGCTGCAATGCGCCTGGCAATAGGCCGGAGAGGAAGACGCGAGCACTCCAACCGTGAGAATAAGCAAGAGTAAGGGTCTAAATTTTTTCATAACAATATGGATTTTTAAACAATAAATCGGTGTCGTTTCCCGTCTGGTTAAGGTTCCCGAACACCTGCTAAGGGTTTCTATGGAACCTTGCATATATTATTAAGTAAACGAGTAACTACTAAATAAATTGCTGTAATCATGCAAAATATCCGTACAGGGTTTGTTTTCGACGAAAGTCTCAACGCCGCCTTCCTGGCTGAACTATTTGAAGGCGATACTATATACGCAGAGACTGTGTTCGAAGATTTCCTGCGGGATATTCCGGTTTACTGGGAACGCGTAGAAACGGCCTACAACAACAAAAATCTTCCCGTTTTGGGAACAAGCGTCCATACCTGCAAAACCCTGTTCGGATATGTAGGTTTTACAGACCTTCAGGAACTTTGTCAACAATTCGAGAACAAATGTTCCGTTAATACTGTGGAAGAACTGCGGCTCGATTACCTTTTGCTGATCCAGCGAAAAGAAAGAGCCCAACATATTATAGAAAAAGAATATTATAGGTTGCGACAGTTCAATGGATCGAATGGATAACACGTTTTTCGGATCTATCGTTTTTCGGATGCTATGAAGCTTAGTTGTATTATAGTAGAAGATATCCAGATTGCAGCGGATTTTCTTCGTAAGTTCTGTGAGAAGAGCGACCTCGTCGAGGTAAAAGGGCATTTTCTGAATGTAGCAGACGCCCTCGATTTCCTCGATCAGGAAAAAGTAGACATGCTCTTCCTCGACGTAGAGATGCCCGGAGCCAATGGCTTCGAGCTGCTCGACAGGCTGACCTATTCTCCCATGATCATCCTCACGACTTCCAAAACCGAATACGCCTTCAACGCCTTTCAATACCATGTGGACGACTACCTGAAAAAACCTTTCACCTTCAAACGTTTTCAGGAAGCGATCCAGAAATTACAACAAAAAGTCGCGGTCCCGCAAACACCCGCCAACACAACACCCACGCCGGCGCCCACTCCGGCAGCCACCACCGACACCGATTTCCTCTTTATCAAGGCCGAAGATAAATTGATCAAGCTCAAGAAAGACGATATCCTCTTCCTCGAAAGCATGCGCGATTACGTAAAGTTCGTCACGCCCGCCAAGAACTATATCACCTATAGCACGCTCAAGAACATGGAAGAGAAATTGATCGGTCTGAATTTCCTCAAAGTCCACCGCTCCTATATCGTCAACATCAACAAGATCGACGACATCCGCGGCAACACCATCTATTTGCTTGGCAACCAAATTCCCATCGGCAAAGGCCATAAAGACGAAGTTGCCGCGCGGCTGAACATCCTCTGATCCGCCACGGCACATCCCTATCCATTCGTCGGGCAATTCTCACCTTCGTCGGGCAAAACCACCCCTCAGTCGAAAAAGTTTCCAAACCCCCGCTAACTTTAACATCTTTGTATCAGCAAACGAAAACGATCCATATCCAATCCGAGAAAAACCGATCCAAAATGCGCCAGCATTCATGAGCTCCTTTGAAAAAGACATAATGCTCGCGAATAAATCCAGTATCAAAAAAACCTAAGATCCAAAACCTGAAAAAACCAAGATCCCAATCCTGAAAAACCAATAAGATCCTAATCCTTAAAAAACCGTAGATCCAAACCCCGAAAACCATCGAAATGCGAAGCATTCACGAGCTCCCCAAAAAGACATAATGAATGCGAGCTAAGTCCAAGTCCAAAAAACCATTAGAAGTGCCAGGGTCTAACCCGGGAAATGTGAATCCGTCCAAATGATTACCCCCTAGTTCCCACAGCCTGAAAGATCGTTAAAGCCCTGACAAAAAAATTGCCGCCGCGGTTCCCGCGGCGGCTTCATTTTATTACATACTGTCATTACAACCACGGCCTGGCAACCTCCGTCCGGAACGGCCACGGTATCGTCGCCAGAATGACCACCAACGCCACCAGGATGAACCAAAACGTCCGCTTGTGCTTCGCCAAATCAGGAATATTTTTCTTCGACACCCCGCGCCCGATCGTGATCAGCACGATCGCCACCAGCATCCCAAAGATATGCTCCACCGCAAAGAACCGATACGTGTTGTTCTTCATTACTTCCCCAAAACCCAAACTACGGATATTGGCAAACCCCCAGGGCCCAAAAAAATACAGATATAACCCTATCAATAAAGTCGTGTGCGCCGAGATCATCAGGAACAAGCCCACTTTCTTATCCGCCGCAGAAAACGGCTTGCCGGCAGTCATGCCGGAAAAACTTCTCGCGATGGCTACCACCGACAAGATCAGGATCACCCATCGAAGAATACTGTGCAAGGTTAAAAGAACACTGTACATGCAGCTGAGTTTTATGTGATTATAAGATGGCCGCAAAGCTAAGACAGCATTCCCGGAATTGAAAAAGATTATCAGTCATGTGCAATTCGGGAATGCAAGTCCGGTTTTGGGAATGAAATAAACAAAACCCTTAGTCCTCTTTATTGGTTTTCAGTCAATTACATTTTAGGCATCGGCTTTGAACAATACGCCATTGGAATTCTATGTCCATGAAAATCGAACCCGCATGAAACAGACCCTTTTGTTGATCATCCTTACCGCCGCACTGATGCATGGGAACAAAGCTTCGGCAAATACCTATATCATCACCTCCAATACTTCCTGGTCAACGGTCGTAGGCAATACCAGCTGTTGGACCTGTACCTTCAACATTACGCCCGGGATCACCTTTACACTTGATTACAACGGCACCTGCGGCACCTGCACCTTCAACGACGGCGACCTCAACGTCACCCAGGACCTAACCTGCCAGGGCTGTTCCTTCACCACCGACACTATCACGGCCAACAATACGGAATTAAACCTGCAAAGCAGCACGAACACCTTCACCAAAAGTTTTGTCACCGTCGGCGGAACCGGCAATATCCTCGTCACCGCAGGCCTCTCACTTACCAATTCCCAATTCGTATTCAACAGTAGTTCCTATCTCAACATGAACGGAGGAGCCTTTACCGCCAGCAATAGCCAGCTCTCATTCAATTCCAGCAGCTATTTCACAGCTGCCTCGGGCCCCATCTCGGTGGAAAACAATTCCGAAATACTCATCGGCGACGGCACCGGCAGCAGCACAGCCTATATGTTCCTTAACGGACCATCCCTGCAGATCTACGATAACTCGCTGGTCAAGATCAGCAATCAGAAGAACTTCTACGAAAACTGGGGTTCATATACGTATTATCCTATCAGCGGGGGATCCACGAGCTATTCGACCAACTCCAATAACCTTAATTGTAACCAAGGCGCCGTCACGGGCTATGCCAACAGCTGCGTAGCTAACGAGGTCTTCGGCTGCGCCACGCTTAACGGCAGCGGACTCGCCGCCTGCTCCACCCTGGCAACAGCCAATATCGACCTCGCCGCATCGGAATCAACCCCCGGAACCGTCAGCCTCGCCTGGACCGATAATACCGCTGCTTCCGCCGATACCTATACCATCGAACGCAGCACCGGCAACAACAGCTGGTCGGCAATCGCCACCGTCTCCGCCAATAGCTATACCACCAGCGACTATCACTACACCGATAACGATGCCCCCGCCGGCGCCATCGACTACCGCATCGCCCGGACCGACGCCAATGGACCCACGATCTATTCTCCCGTCACCCTTGTCACCGTCACGGCGATAGCCGGCATGCACATTGGCATCCATCCCAACCCCGCCACCGGCAGCTTTTTCTATGTCACCACCGGCGGCACTGAAGAGCTGCTCGTCAACGTATATACTACCACGGGCCAACTTCTCTATCATGCCGCCTTGCAGGGCCAGACACAATATGCTATCCAGCTGCCTTCACAGCCGCTGTCCTTTAGCGCCCTCATTGTACAAACCATCTATCAGAACAACACCCGGAGCTTTCCCCTCCTTGTGCAGTAGTTTCCTTAATTTTGTGGCATGAACAGGATCTTTTTTCTGCTGCTCTCGGTAACAACGCTTCTTATTGCTTGTAACAGTCACGACACTAAAAAAGACGACGAGCAGGCAGCAATCCTGCATCGACCGCCGTTTGCCCCGCTCACGGATAGCCTCGAAACCGCCAAAGGCGATCTGGCCGCCGGCCTCTATTTCCGCCGCGGAGAATTGCTGGCCCGCAGCAACCACCACGAGCTCGCTGCCAACGACTATCGTAACTCCTGGCAGCTGGATCCCGAAGAACGCACCGGCTTTCGTTACGCCTCCACCCTGTCCATCATCGGTCAGTTGGCCCCCGCCGTCCAGCTCCTGCAGGACTGCGAAAAACGCTTTCCGGGCAATGCCGCCTTCCCCTCCATGCTCGCCGACCTCTATCAGCAAGCCGGCAGGAACAAGCAGGCCCTCGACATCTACGACGATATGCTGCGCCGCGACTCGCTGAACAACGACGCATGGTATGAAAAAGGCCTCCTGCTCGAAAAGATCCAGGATACCCTGAATGCCATCAACGCCCTGAAAAAAGCCTATGCCCTGCAACCCGTGAATACCTATGGCCTGGAACTCGCCCACCTCTATGCCGAAAGCCGCAACCCCGTGTCCCTCTCCATCTGCGATGACGTCCTTCGCAAAGACTCGACACACGAAAATATCGATCCCCTGTTCATCAAAGGCATCTACTATTCCAACACCGCCCAATATAAAAAAGCCATCGTCCAATTCGACTCCTGCATCGGCCGCGACTGGAAGTTCACGGACGCCTACCTGGAGAAAGGCATCGCCCTGTATAAACAGAACCGGTACGACTCCGCCATGAGCACCTTCCTGATGACCGTAAAAGTCTCTGACACCTACCCCGATGGCTACTACTGGGTAGGCCGCTGCTATGAAGCCACGGGTCGTAAAGACCAGGCCATCCTCTACTACCGCCAGGCCTTCGCCCTGGACAAGGATTTCACCGAAGCGGCCGACCATATCAAACACCTTCAATAAGGAGGCTTTTTCCCTACATATTCCTATCTTTAGTCCGAAGACAAAAATGACACACATGCCCATTATAGCGCCCTCATTGCTGGCATCGAATTTTCTCCGCCTGGATGATGAGCTGAAGATGATCAATGAAAGCAAAGCGGACTGGATACATATCGATGTTATGGACGGCCGTTTTGTCCCCAATATCGCAATAGGTCTCCCCGTTATCGCCGCCATGCGACCGGCGACCAAAAAGATCTTCGACGTCCACCTCATGATCCTCGAACCGGAACGCTATGCCGAAGACTTTAGAAAGGCAGGCGCCGACCGCCTCACCGTCCACCTGGAAGCCTGCACACATCTGCACCGCAACATCCAGCAGATCAAATCGCTCGGTATGGAGGCCGGTGTTGCCCTTAACCCCAGTACCCCCGTCGAGTTGCTGAGCGACATCCTCCATGACCTGGATTCCGTGCTGGTCATGAGCGTCAACCCGGGTTTCGGCGGCCAGCAATTCATTCCACATACCTTCCAGAAGATCCGTAACCTTCGCCGCATGATCCATGACCGCGGCCTCTCGACCCACATCGAGCTGGACGGCGGCGTCACCGTCGAAAACTGCACCAGCCTGGTCAAATCAGGAGCCGATGTCCTGGTCGCAGGCAACACGGTCTTCAGCTCCAAAGACCCCATAGCAACTATCCATTCCCTTAAAAACTGCGATTGATAAAACAGCTATAGCTTGAGAATTGCACTCGCCGCTTTCTTATTCCTTTCCCTGCTGCTTACCGGTTCAGCCATGGCTCAAAAAAAATCGGCAGGCGCAGGCAATGCGGTCCCCAAACCCCGCAAAATAGCCTTCGTCTCCGGGACCGTGCTCGATGAGGACGATAAGCCCATGCCCGGCGTGTCCGTAACCATCCTGGGCCGCCAGACCGGCGTCACCACCTCCGACTCGGGCACCTTTCGCATCCGCGTAGCCGCGGAAAAAGCCTTCGCCCTCGTCTTCTCCTTCACCGGCTATAAAACCGAACAACGCAATTTCCTCCTCAACGACGAAGAACAGGAACATGTCGTCGTCCGTATGGAACGCGGCGGCAAAGCGCTCCAACAGGTCGTCGTCTCCGACCAGCGCGAAAGCCGCGAAACGGGTCTGATCCGCGTCAACCCCAAGAACGCGCTTAACATCCCCGCTCCCATCGGCGGCATCGAAAGCCTGCTCAAGATCTTTGTTGGCTCCAACAACGAACTGACTTCCCAATATTCGGTCCGCGGCGGCAACTACGACGAGAATCTCACCTATATTGATGACTTCGAGGTCTTTCGCCCCTACCTCGTCAGCAACGCCCAACAGGAAGGGCTGAGCATCATCAACCCCGAGATGACCCGTAGCGTCAACTTCTACACGGGCGGCTTCCAGGCCCGCTATGGCGACAAGATGTCCTCCGCACTGGATATCCTATATCGTAAGCCGACACAGTTCGGCGGATCGGTTTATCTCGGCCTCCTCGAACAAGGCCTCCACC